>CABUCP010000604.1 GCA_902490055.1 uncultured Klebsiella sp.
ACCTAATATTATTAAGTCACAAAATAGATTATGGAGTTGCAATGCCTATCGCACTTTTCGCCCTCGCCGTGGGCGCATTTGGTATCGGCCTGACGGAATTCGTCATCGCCGGGATCCTCCCACAAGTAGCCGCAGAATTTGGCGTTAGTATCCCGAAAGCGGGAATGATGGCCACGTCATACGCGCTGGGCGTATTTATTGGCGCACCGCTGTTAACGATTATCGGCGCGAGGATCCCTCGCAAGACCATGCTGATTGCGCTGGCGGGTATTTTTACGGTCGGTAATATCATTACAGCCATCGCGCCGACAATGGAGATAGCGATTGTCGGCCGTATTATCACATCCTTTAATCACGGGGCTTTTTTTGGTATTGGTTCGATTATTGCTGCATCGCTGGTGGCGCCTGGACGCCAGGCGAGCGCCATTGCCTTTATGTTTTCGGGGCTGACGTTAGCTAATTTGCTCGGCGTTCCGGCGGGTACCTGGCTTGCTCAAACCTTTAGCTGGCGGCTGGTATTCTGGGTCATTGCTGGTATTGGGCTGCTGACGATGGCTAGCGTCGCCGTGCTGGTTCCACAAATTGCGAAAGGCAAAGCGATTGCGTTACGTAATGAATTGAGAGCTTTTGTTGACCCGCAGGTGCTGCTGGTCATGGGGATCACGATTTTCGGCCCGGCCGCCTTTTTCACCTCGATTACCTACATTGCGCCAATGATGGTGCAGGAGGCCGGTTTCTCCGCAGGCGGCGTGGCAGGATTAATGGTGCTGTTTGGTCTGGGGCTTGCCGTCGGCAACTGGATTGGTGGGCGTTTTGCTGACCGCTCTCTGTTTGGCACGCTGTTCGTTACCCTCGCGGCTCAGGGGATTGTGCTACTTGTATTCTGGGTCGGAGTCGAAAGTCAGTGGGTGGCCGGTATCTCGGTATTCCTGATGGCGGCATTCGGCTTCGCGACGGTCTCGCCGATTCAGAAACTGGTGATGGAGCGAGCCAGCCATGCGGGAGCCCCCACAATGGCGGCCTCGGTCAATATCGGCATGTTTAATCTGGGAAATGCGCTGGGAGCATGGGCTGGCGGGATAACCATTGCCGCAGGTTTTGGTCTGGCTTCACCGAACTGGGCGGGCGCTATTCTATCCTTCATTGCGTTGGGGCTCGCTTTCCTTGCGTGGCAAAGTGCGCGTAAGGGTTATATTTTGCCGGTACTTGAATAAGTTACACAATACAATAAGCGCCCACCGAGGTTGGGCGCTCTTTTAAACGATTAAGGTGCTCTTCTAAAATTGCTACTGCAGATTTTTCTCTTTCAAAAACTGACTCACCAAATCAGCAATCTGCAGATTATTTAAATCAGAGAACGGGAAGTGAGTATTTCCTTTGATCCCTACTTCAGGCAGATGCGTCACTGTGACATCCCCGCCATGCTTGTTCACCACGTCACGCCACTCACGAGCCATCGCCAGGCGCACGCGCCAACTGTCCTGCGCGGGCATGGCGACAGGCTTATCCGGTATGTTATCGCCGTAAATAATCAGAATCGGGATTTTGGTTAGCGCCATAAACTGCTCCATCGGCACCGGCTCACCCTTCAGCGTGTCGAACGCGCTTGGCATAGGGGCGGGGAGTTCTTTTTCAGGGAAGACAAAGCTGCTGCCAGGCTCAAAAGCGACAATGGCTTTGACCTTGTCGTTTTTCATCGCCGTGTACCAGCCTGGTCCGCCACCCTGAGAGTGGGTGAAGAGGATAGCGGGGCCGGATTTATCCACGACGGCGGACATCGCATCAGAGATAACATTGATATCAAACGGCCCCGTATTTGGGGTCATCTGACGGAAATATTGATTCAACGCTTCTTTGTCGTGAGAGAACTGAACGCCTTTAAAATACTCTGGCCACACGCCAACGCGGAACTGGTTGAACCACATCTGTTCATCCGGTTTAGGCGTAACAGTACCTGCTACCGTCGTGCGCCCGGCGCTGCCCCGGCGTGGCTGATCGACAAGATAGGTTGAGAAGCCACGACGCAGGAATATATTCTGGAACCCTTCGCGACCATCCGGCGTGCTTTCCCAGGTACGGGAGAACTGGCCTGCGCCGTGCAGCATGACGATAGGGTACTTATGCGGATTCTCCGGGATTTGGTAGAACACAGACGCATGATCGCCATGCCAGGTTTGGCCAGCTGAATCCAGCGGCTTTTTCGCGTCAAATGTTCCAGGCGCGGTGATGATAGTACCACCAGCAGAAAAGCTTCCCTGTTCCTGAATGACCAGCGGCTCGGCGTATACCGACTGAGCCACCAGGCCACCCGCCATTACGCAGATGGCCAGCGTTTTTAATATTGTCTTCAAGATTACATCCTCTGTTATGTT
>CABUCP010000605.1 GCA_902490055.1 uncultured Klebsiella sp.
TAACATACTAAGGGATAATCCTGAAAGCTGGGGCGGAAAACAAAATCCGCTTACTTTACCAACCACACGCAGCAGCGACAAGGCGCAAAAATCATCTGCTGCGGTGAAAATTAGTGCAGTTCATTTCCTTTGTTACAAACATTTACGAAGTCCCTTCGGCGCTGAAGAAATCAGCTGCGCTCCGTGCCCTGTTTGTACCTGTCAAAGGTCACTCTTGCGTACGTTGCGACGTTCAGGCGGGTAGACAAGCACACCCCCTTTACTATGGCGCGCGTTATTCTACGTGAAATCACGCTAAACGGCAGATCAAACAGAGTATCTTTGCGAATATTTTTTCACATTTGTGTCAAGTGGCTGTGAGGCGGCAAAAAATTCCCCCTGACCACCGGTAACGCCGCATTGCGACAGCACCTGCCACTCGCCGCGACTACGAACACCTGTCGCAAAAACCTGTACCGGCATCCCTTTACAGGCCTCCACCAGACTTTGCACCAATAGCTGATTCTCGCTGCGTTTTTCGATATTGCGCGATAACCCCTGATGCAGCTTGATCACTTCGACGTCCAACTGCTTGATCCAACTGGTGCCGACCAGCGTCAGCCCGGCCTGAACCACGGCGACGCGAATGCCCAGCGCGTTAATCAACCGCATGACCGGCTGCAAACGACCGATATATTGACAAACATCCGCCTCTGCAAGTTCAAAAATAATCCGCCGACGTTGTGATTTTTCGCACTGCATCATGGTATCGCGCAGCCAGCGCTGGAAACGCGGGCGAATCAGCGACTCCACGGTCACCTGCAGCGCCAGCGTTTGATCCGGCCAATAACTTAATAACGGCAGCAAACGCGTAACCTGTAGGCGATCGTACTCTTCCGCTAAACCAAACTGCTGCACCATCGGCATATACTCTGCGGCAATCACCTCTTCTTTGCCGTCATAGATACGGCACATCAGTTCGCGGTGATGTACGCGGCCATCGCGCATGACCGCCGGCTTCTGATAAAAACGCGGGCCGCCGCGGCTAAGCATTTGTTCGATTAGCGTCCGCCAGCGCACGTTGCCGCGCCCTTTTTCCGGCAGCGAATCATCATATACCGCCCAGCTATTGCTGCCCTGCAGCACCGCGTTGCGGGTCGCCGCTTCGGCATGTTCCATTACCTGAGAGGTCGATTGGCCGCTGCGGAATGCGCAGATGCCGATATGCATAGTGTCGTCTTTGTCGAGCACTCGCGTCGAAGGCAGCGCATCCATCGCCTTCAATAATTGCCCGGCGATGCTATCGGCCTCTTTTAAAGTACGGTGCGGCAGCAGTACGGCGAAATCGCTGCGGTGGTAGCGCGCCAGCAGCGAGCCCGGATAGCGCATAATAAAAGTCGAAAGCAGATTAATTAGCGTGAAGTAATGTTCTTCCGCCGCCGCGCGCCCCCAGTTATCGCGCAGCAGATCGAACTCCGGCAGGCGGATCATCATCACGATACCGTGCGCGCCCACCTTTTCCTGATCGTCGAGCAGCGTTGCCAGCTGGTTATCAAAGAACAGGCGGTTATTAAGGCCGGTTTTAGAATCCTGGGCGGCGTAGGAGCGTATCAGGGTATCCATGCGGCTGCGCTGGTCGCTGGCGAACTGTAGCTCAGAAAGCAGCATATCCAGCGCGCTACTGGTGCTGGCGGGCCATTCATGCACTGAGCCGCGGACCTGCGGCCCGCGCTCGCCGCTGAGGATCCGCCGCGCGCGTAGCTCCAGCAGCTCCTGCCCAGCCAGTTGACGACGGATCCAGCGAATCGAAAAAAAGATAATCAGCACCATGAAGCCGATGGCAAACGAGAGCGGCGCGGTGACGTGAAGCGAGCGGAAATAGTTGACCATCGGGTCCATATAGACCAGATGTATTGAGATCCCGGGATGTTTGAGCGACGGCACCGTCATCTCACGATACTGGTTATTACTACCCAGCGGACGGTAACTATCGCCCCGCGTATGGCTGTATACCGATTTGCCGTTGAGCAGAAAATCGATATGCACGACTTCTACCGGCGTAAGCAGCTCGTCCATTTGCGGCTCGAGCTTATCAAAAGAGGTGGTGACCAGACGACTATCCAGCATCGTCGCCACCGACTGCACGCGATTTTCTACCTTGAGTTGAATACCGTTGTAAAAGCTCAGCGACGCGCCGATAAGCGTGACGAAGATCGTCAGGCTGGTAAGCAGCGTGACAAATGCTGAGAATTTCGTCGTTAATCGCATCCCTGTGTTAACTCCGCGTGTGGATAACTACCCGATGAGCATTCGGGCCCCTTTTGGCGCTTACTCTTAAGTAAGTACTAACTTTCTGAAGCGACGCATACTACCAAAGCTGGCGTA
>CABUCP010000606.1 GCA_902490055.1 uncultured Klebsiella sp.
AGAGGGAAGATACCAGCATTGGTGGATAAACCGCAGCGGCAAAACGCAAAAAAACAAATTAAATGTCGAGGATTTGATCAGGACAACAAAATTGCACCAGCGGGAGGCAAAGGTAAAAATAATGCACCAAACAGGTGCATTACGATGCCCCCTGCCAGCGGGTAAACAAGTCCTGCGGCAGATTAATATCAAACTGATCGATAACCCGATTCACCGTCTGATTAATCACCTCATCCAGCGTTTGCGGACGATGATAAAACGCCGGTACCGGGGGCATTATCACCGCGCCTATTTCCGCTGCCTGCACCATTAAGCGCAGGTGTCCGAGATGGAACGGCGTCTCACGCACGCAAAGCACCAGCGGGCGGCGCTCTTTTAGCACCACGTCCGCCGCGCGGGTCAGCAGGCCGTCGGTATAGCTATTAACGATGCCGGACAGCGTTTTCATTGAGCATGGCAGAATCACCATCCCGGTTGTTTTAAACGAGCCGGACGAGATGCTGGCGGCAATATCACGGGCGTCGTGGACAACATCGGCCAGTGCCTGCACTTCCCGCAGCGAGTAGTCGGTTTCCAGCGACAGGGTCTGACGCGCAGCCTGACTCATTATCAGGTGGGTTTCGACATCCGCGACATCGCGCAGTACCTGCAGCAAACGAACGCCGTAGATGGCGCCGCTGGCGCCGGAAATGCCGATAATGAGTCGTTTCACAATGTGTTACCCCTTGCGCATAGAGCCGCAGACTTTGCCGGATTATAGCTTCCGACGCAACCTGGCGTGCAAAAATAAAAAAGCCCGCGGTCCTCTCCGGACAGCGGGCCTGGCACAGGCGGGCAATTACCCTTCGTTGTGCATCTCTAAGTTTTCGACTTCGGTCTGCAGCTGAACCGCTTTCGCATCGTCATTACGCAGAGAATCCAGGTAATCGAGATACTGCTGGTCAACGTCTTTGGTGACGTACACGCCGTTAAAGACCGAACACTCGAACTGCTGAATGTCCGGGTTCTCTGCGCGTACCGCCTCGATGAGATCGTCGAGATCCTGGAAAATCAGACCATCAGCGCCGATGATCTGGCGGATCTCATCAACTTCACGGCCGTGAGCGATAAGCTCGTTGGCGGTCGGCATATCGATTCCGTACACGTTCGGGAAACGAATTTCCGGCGCGGCGGAGGCCAGGTACACCTTCTTCGCGCCCGCTTCACGCGCCATTTCGATAATCTGTTCCGAGGTGGTGCCGCGAACGATAGAGTCGTCCACCAGCAGCACGTTCTTACCGCGGAATTCGGCGCGGTTGGCGTTCAGCTTGCGGCGCACGGATTTACGACGCAGCTGCTGGCCTGGCATGATAAAAGTGCGGCCAACATAGCGGTTTTTAACGAAGCCCTGGCGGTACGGTTTATCGAGGATACGGGCGATTTCCAGCGCGATATCGCAAGAGGTTTCCGGAATCGGAATCACCACGTCAATATCCAGGTCTTCCCATTCGCGAGCGATTTTCTCGCCAAGCTTAGTGCCCATGTTCACGCGGGCGCTATAGACGGAAATTTTGTCGATGAAGGAATCCGGGCGCGCGAAATAAACGTACTCGAACAGGCACGGGTTGCTGACCGGGTTTTCTGCACACTGGCGGGTAAACAGCTGGCCTTTCTCAGTGATGTACACCGCTTCACCCGGCGCGACATCGCGCAGGAATTCAAAGCCCAGGGTATCCAGCGCCACGCTCTCAGAGGCGACCATATACTCGGTGCGGCCATCGCCGATATCGCGCTTGCCGAGCACCAGCGGACGAATACCGTTCGGGTCACGGAAGGCGACCATGCCGTGGCCGATAATCATCGCTACGCAGGCGTATGCGCCGCGGATCTGGCGGTTCGTCGCGGCAATCGCGGCGAAAATGTTATCGGCTTCCAGCGGATAATGACGGAAATTATCCAGCTCGCTGGCGAAGATATTGAGCAGGATTTCGGAATCGGAGGTGGTGTTGATGTGGCGGCGTTTTTCTTCAAACAGCTTTTGACGCAGCTCGTGGGCATTGGTCAGGTTGCCATTATGGGCCAACGTAATGCCGTACGGCGAGTTAACGTAAAAAGGCTGCGCTTCAGAAGCGCTGGAACTGCCTGCCGTTGGGTAACGAACGTGGCCAATCCCCATATTTCCCTGCATACGCTGCATGTGGCGCGCTTCGAACACATCGCTCACCAGTCCGTTGGCTTTTCGCAAACGGAAGCAGTTATTTGCATCAATGGTGATGATGCCCGCGGCATCCTGCCCACGATGCTGAAGCACCGTTAACGCGTCATAAATCGACTGGTTTACCGGCATAACACCGGCGATACCGACAATACCGCACATACGTCT
>CABUCP010000607.1 GCA_902490055.1 uncultured Klebsiella sp.
AATTAATAAAAACAATGGAATAATATAAAGAATAATTCCGTTGCCGTTCCGCTGGATAAAAAACTTCTATCGTTGCCCTGAAAACCGCGTCAGGCCTGATTTCAGGTGGATTGACAATGTTTACAGCAGTGGCATGATGCGCACGAAATCTGAACTTCCTCACGGTTTATACCCATGACCATCTACACTCGGCCAGTGCAAATGTTGCTCTGTGGCCTGCTTCTGTTGACGCTGGCAATCGCGGTTTTAAATACGCTTGTCCCGCTTTGGCTCGCCCATGAAAATATGCCAACCTGGCAGGTCGGGATGGTCGGTTCCTCCTATTTCACCGGTAACCTGGTGGGAACGTTATTTGCCGGGTGGGTTATTAAACGCCTCGGGTTTAACCGTAGCTACTATCTGGCGTCGGTTATTTTTGCCGTTGGTTGCGTCGGGCTCGGTATGACTATCGGTTTTTGGACATGGCTGAGCTGGCGTTTTATCGCCGGCGTGGGCTGCGCCATGATTTGGGTCGTTGTGGAAAGCGCGCTGGTGTGTAGCGGGACTTCTCGTAGCCGCGGTCGCCTGCTTGCGGCGTACATGATGGTGTATTACGTTGGCACCGTGCTAGGACAGTTAATGGTCAGCAAGTTACCGACCGACTTAATGAGCGTGCTGCCCTGGGTAACCGGGCTGGCGCTAGCGGCAATCCTGCCGTTGCTGTTTACGCGCATTATGAGCCAGGCCGATGAGCCGCATGAAACCGTGCGTATCTGGCCAATGTTGAGGCTGCGTCAGGCGCGTCATGGCGTCAATGGCTGCATCATCTCCGGCATCGTGCTCGGTTCGCTGTACGGCCTGATGCCGCTGTGGTTAAACCACCAGGGCGTCAGTGATTCCGGTATTGGTTTCTGGATGGCGGTAATGGTTAGCGCCGGCATCCTTGGACAGTGGCCGGTCGGGCGTCTGGCTGACCGCTATGGACGCCTGCTGGTATTACGGGTTCAGGTATTTGTTGTGATTCTGGGGTGTCTGGCGATGCTCAGTCAGGCGGCAATGGCGCCGGCGCTTTTCGTACTCGGCGCGTCGGGCTTTACCCTATATCCGGTGGCAATGGCCTGGGCCTGCGAAAAAGTCGAACATCATCAACTGGTGGCGATGAACCAGGCGCTGTTGATGAGCTATACCATCGGCAGCCTGCTGGGGCCAACCCTGACGGCGATGCTGATGCAGAACTTCTCTGATAACTTGCTGTTTATCATGATTGCCAGCGTGTCGTTTATTTATCTGCTGACGCTGCTGCGTAAAGCAGGGCACCACCCGACGCCGGTGGCGCACGCGTAACAAATCTGCTGTGTGGCAAACGCTACGTGCATTCTATGGTAATTGATGAAGGGTTCTGCTGAATTGATAGAATGCGCGCTTTATGCAGATTAAACAGCGGAATTGGCAGCATTTCTACTATCGTTTTGGGCCGGCGTGAGCGTTTGGCCGGCCCGGAAGGGATTTAGTACATCACTTTATGACCATATTGCTCAAGGATGCCTTTCACCCGCTCCATGGTCTCTTTCTTCGGCGGGTGTACGCCGTCAAGTTTGTACTCTTCTCCCATCGCGACCCATTTGTGTTTACCCAGCTCATGGTAGGGTAGGAGTTCGATTTTCTCGACGTTGCCCATATCGCGGGTAAATTCGCCAAGGCGATGCGCGGAGTCGTCATCGTCGGACCAGCCGGGCACCACCACGTAGCGGATCCACACATTAATGCCTTTCTTCGACAGATACTGCGCGAATTCCAGCGTACGGTGGTTAGACACGCCGACCAGGTTTTGGTGGATTTCATCGTTCATCTGTTTGAGATCAAGCATCACCAGGTCGGTGACTTCCAGCAGTTCGTCAATCACCGGATCGTAGCGGCGCACGAAACCATTGGTATCCAGACAGGTGTGGATACCTTCTTTTTTACAGGCGCGGAACCAATCACGAACAAATTCCGCCTGCAGAATCGCCTCTCCGCCGGAAGCGGTAACGCCGCCGCCGGAGGCATTCATAAAGTGGCGATAGGTCACCACTTCTTTCATCAGTTCTTCAACGGTGATTTCTTTGCCGCCGTGGGTATCCCAGGTGTCGCGGTTATGGCAGTAGAGGCAGCGCATCAGGCAGCCCTGGAAGAAGGTAATAAAACGGATACCTGGGCCATCGACGGTGCCACAGGATTCAAAGGAGTGAATACGACCAATAGTTGACATTGCGGTGATATCTCCGGGTTCGGCCCTCCAGGGCCTGTGATGCACAGCTCAAACCGGCTGTGTTAAGTCTGTTTTGACAGGTACCCAAAGTATAGATAACTGGCAAAGCAGGCTGTTCAGGGAATC
>CABUCP010000608.1 GCA_902490055.1 uncultured Klebsiella sp.
GGTCGGGCTTGGCCTCGTCCTGGATAGTATCGGGAGAGATGGTCTCGACGATCCCATTCAGCGCGCCATAGATGGCATAATCATAGGCGGTGATTTTCACCAGCGCCTTCTGATCGGGATGAATAAAAGCGATATCGCGCGGAGAAATACGAGCTTCAATTAATAACCGGCCATCGATCGGCACGATGTCCATCAGTTCGCCGTTTGGCGCGATGACCCCGCCGATAGTGTTGACCTTAATATTTTTGACGATCCCCTGCACCGGCGAGCGAACGGTCAAACGAGCAACGGAGTCCGCCCGGCCTTTAATCACCTCGGCAAGGCTGGCGACGTCCGCGTTAGCTTTCGATAGCTGCTCACGGGCATCGACGTAGTAACGGGTATTAAGATCGATCTTCTTCAATTCGAAATCGGCAGCCTGTTGGCGCAGGCGCAGTACTTCCACGTTACTGGCGGCGCCGGTTTTGGCCAACCTTTCGTTGATCGCCAGTTCGCTTTTCACCAGCGACTGTGACTGTTCCAGTTGGCGCATCGACTTGGTTAACTGGTCCCGCCGGCTATGGTAAAGGCGGGTTTCTTCCGCCAGTAACCCCGGCCAGGCCTTCAGCGACGGAGGGAAAACCAACGGTTGATTATTGACCTCCGCGGTCAGACGAATGCTCGCTGCCAGTGAAGCACGGTATTTCGCCTGACTCTCGCCAACGTTGGATTCGCTGCGGGTAGGATCCAGACGCGCAACGATTTGTCCGGCAGCAACCCTACTGCCCTCACGGACGTTTAGCTCGGTTAAGATCCCACCGTCCAGGGTTTGCAGCACCTGCTCACGCGAGCTGGGGATCACTTTTCCAGTACCTGTAGAGACCTCATCAAGGGTAGCGAACCACGCCCAAACGCCGGTGACCACCAGCAGCAGCGCCAGCAGAAAAATAAGGCGTCGCGACTTAACCAGCTCGGCCTCATCCCGGTCATTATCGGCCATGTCGGCAACAGGGTCATGCTCCTGCGCCAGCGGGAGAATAGCTTCAGGGGACTTATTCATATATTCACCACCTGACCACGCGCTTTTTCTTGCTCAAAAACCGTCGTTTTCGGTTTATCCAGCGCCAGTTGTCCGTCCTGAATAACCAGAATGCGATCGACAATATTCAGCACCGCCGCTTTGTGGGTAGCGATAATTAAGGTACGCTCCCCCACCCAATGCGCCAGTTGCTCAACAAATGCTTTTTCGGTACGTTCATCGAAGAATGAAGTCGGCTCATCCAGCAATATAATATTGGGGTCGCGCAGCAGCGAACGCGCCAGCAGCAACGATTGCCGCTGCCCGCCGGAAAGGCCGAGCCCCCCTTCCATCACCAGATGTTCAAGCCCCATTGGCAGCTTACTGACAAACTCCAGCGCACCACACAGCTCGAGAACTTTTACCAGCTCATCATCGCTGGCCATTGGCCGCCCCAACGTTAGATTTTCCCGCAGCGTTCCATGGAACAGGCGAGCCTCCTGGGTCAGCAAGGTCGCGTTGCGGCGGATATCCGCCAGATCGATTTGCGGCAGCGCAAGATCGTCGAGGCGCAACTCGCCGGATGCCAGTTCGACGTTGCCCATCATCGCCTGCAATAACGTTGATTTACCGGCGCCAATGCGTCCAAGGATGGCGATTTTCTCCCCAGCCTTAATTGAAAGCTGTTTTATCCGCAACGGCAGGGGACCATTGTCATTGCTATAGCGGAACTCAGCATTGCGAAATTCATAGTTGCCGTGCAGTACGGCGCGATGAATGCGTGGCTCGTCATGACCTCCCTCCACCGGCAGCGCCATCAGATTATCAAGGCTGGCTTTCGCTACCTTCACTTGCTGCCAGCGCGCCAGCACGCCGCAGAGCGCAGTCATTGGCGCCACCATCCGGCTCGACAGCATCGATGCCGCCACCATTGCGCCGGTCGTGATATCGCCATTAATCACCAGCGGCGCGCCGACCACCACCACCGTCGCATAGAGCAGGTTTTGGATAGACATCCCCCAGCTCACCAGCCCATGGGTAACCTTGCGAGTTTTCACCCCCGATTCAGCGGTGATGGCAACATAGCTATTCCACTGCTGTAGAAAACGGCTTTCCGCCTGCATCATTTTGATATCCGGTAGCCCCTGGATACTTTCTACCAGAATGGCATTACGCAGCGTGCTTTCATGCTGATTCTTGTTCGCCAGCTCGGCCAGTTTCTTTTGCAATAAAAACCCCGGCAGCAGCATCAGGATCGTCGCAACCGGCGCAATCCAGCTCAGCCACGGCGAGACAATAAACAGTACCAGCTGGAATAGGATGAAAAACGGCAGATCGGCAATGACCGT
>CABUCP010000609.1 GCA_902490055.1 uncultured Klebsiella sp.
AAGGGGCTACGCTGGCTATCGTCCCTGGCGATCCTGAGCGTGTGGAAAAGATCGCCGCGCTGATGGATAAGCCGGTTAAGCTGGCATCTCATCGTGAATTTACCTCCTGGCGCGCTGAGCTGGACGGCAAACCGGTGATTGTTTGCTCCACCGGTATCGGCGGCCCATCTACCTCAATCGCCGTGGAAGAGCTGGCGCAACTGGGGGTTCGTACCTTCCTGCGTATCGGTACCACCGGCGCAATTCAGCCGCACATCAACGTTGGCGATGTGCTGGTCACCACCGGTTCCGTTCGTCTGGATGGCGCCAGCCTGCACTTTGCGCCGATGGAGTTCCCGGCCGTTGCCGACTTTGCCTGTACCACCGCGCTGGTGGAAGCGGCGAAATCAATCGGCGCCACTACCCATATCGGCGTGACCGCGTCTTCTGATACTTTCTACCCAGGCCAGGAGCGTTATGACACCTTCTCCGGCCGCGTCGTTAGCCGCTTCAAAGGCTCGATGGAAGAGTGGCAGGCAATGGGCGTCATGAACTATGAAATGGAGTCCGCCACGCTGCTGACCATGTGCGCCAGCCAGGGCCTGCGCGCCGGGATGGTTGCTGGAGTTATCGTCAACCGTACCCAGCAAGAGATCCCTAATGCGGAAACCATGAAGAAAACCGAAAGCCATGCGGTGAAAATCGTCGTTGAAGCGGCGCGCCGTCTGCTGTAGTTCTGCTCTGTTTCAATCAAGGCCGGATCCTCCGGCCTTTTTTTTGCGTAGCGCCTCGCAGGAAATCCCTTTTCAACTGGACGTTTGTACAGCACAATTCTATTTTGTGCCGTAAGTGGTTGCCGGGGAGGCGTTGTGGATATCTCTATTGTGATAAGCGCCGTGGTGGCGCTGGCGGCAGGGTTGATCGTGGGGTGGCTGGCGACGAAAGCCCGCGCCGACCAAATCCGTGCCGATCTCATCGAAGAGCGCCGCGAGCTGGATATTGAGCTTAGCGCCGCGCGCCAGCAACTGGTGCAGGAATCGCACTGGCGAGAGGAGTGCGAATTACTCAACAACGAACTGCGTAGCCTGCGCGATATCAACACCTCGCTTGAAGCCGACCTGCGCGAAGTGACTACCCGTCTGGAATCCACGCAGCTGCACGCGGAAGATAAAATCCGCCAGATGGTCAATAGCGAGCAGCGCCTGAGCGAGCAGTTTGAAAACCTCGCTAACCGTATATTCGAACACAGTAACCGCCGGGTTGATGAACAAAATCGCCAGAGCCTGCATGGCCTGCTGACGCCGCTGCGCGAGCAGCTCGACGGCTTCCGCCGCCAGGTGCAGGACAGCTTTGGCCAGGAGGCGCGTGAACGCCACACCCTGGCGCATGAAATACGCAATCTGCAACAGCTGAACGCACAGATGGCGCAAGAGGCGCTGAACCTGACGAAAGCGCTGAAGGGTGATAACAAAACTCAGGGTAACTGGGGAGAAGTGGTCTTAACCCGCGTGCTGGAGGCCTCCGGTCTGCGCGAAGGCTACGAGTATCAAACCCAGGTCAGTATTGAAACCGATAACCGCTCGCGGATGCAGCCTGATGTCATCGTGCGATTACCGCAGGGTAAAGATGTGGTTATCGACGCCAAAATGACCCTGGTCGCCTATGAGCGTTACTTCAACGCTGACGACGACTATACCCGTGAAGCGGCGTTGCAGGAGCACCTTGCCTCGGTGCGTAACCACATTCGCCTGCTGGGGCGAAAAGACTATCAACAGCTGCCGGGGCTGCGCTCGCTCGACTACGTGCTGATGTTTATTCCCGTCGAGCCGGCATTCCTGGTGGCCATCGACCGCCAGCCTGAGCTTATCAGCGAAGCACTGAAAAATAATATTATGCTGGTCAGCCCAACGACCCTGCTGGTGGCGCTGCGTACTATTGCCAACCTGTGGCGCTATGAGCATCAAAGCCGCAACGCGCAGAAGATCGCCGAGCGCGCCGGGCGCTTGTACGACAAGATGCGGCTGTTCGTCGACGATATGTCGGCGATCGGACAAAGCCTTGATAAGGCACAGGATAATTATCGCCAGGCGATGAAAAAACTCGCGTCCGGGCGCGGCAACCTGCTGGTGCAGGCCGAAGCGTTTCGCGGGCTGGGCGTTGAAGTTAAGCGCGGGATTAATCCTGATTTGGTCGAACAGGCCACGGCGCAGGATGACGACTACCGCCTTGAGGAAGATGAAAATTCGCTACAGGAAGACGCATTTAGCGCCGATTCCGCCGCCGACGCGAGAGTAAACGAGCACGTCAGGCCAAGCTGAACCGTATGGGAAATGGCCTGAATCTGTTACACTCGCTGAACAT
>CABUCP010000610.1 GCA_902490055.1 uncultured Klebsiella sp.
CGGGTTTTCATAAATGGGATGAGTGAAATCGCCACCATTTAAGTGTAAAGAGGCAAAGCCTGCAGCGGCCAGGCCTAAACCTCCTGCCCCCGGCCCTAACATATCCGGGATCGTGGTGGTCGCATTCGCAAACGTCCCGCCCCCTTTGGCAAAGTTCGCTTCCAGCGCATTACCAAAGTTATCGTTCTGGTACTTAAATGCACCTTTTCCGTCATTCCCCAGGCTGGCTTTTTTAGCCTCATGATCTTCCTGATAGGCGTCGAACGGCAGATGGGCCTGGTCCCTCAGCTTTCCTACTTCATTACGATAGCGTTTCTGATCCGTCACATAATCCGCACGCGTGACAGGCTTATACCCCCAATAGAACGGGATGATGGGTGAACGGCCGGGAACGGTGATTCTGTAGTCTTTCCATTCGTGGGCGTAAAAATCCGGCCGATTAAGCCGTTTCTTCAGTCCAGCAATAATCCCCTTCTCCTGATTCTGGTACGCCTCGCCGACGTCGTTCACGCCATGGACCAAAATCACTATCCCCGGCATCGGTCGGGGAATGCCAACCCGGCAGGTCTGCGCCTCCAGCCCCAGCGATTTATGCACCCCCACGTCGTTCTCAGAGACGATACGCGGGCAATACGGTTTCTTTTTCTCGCCAGCCATTACAGTACCTCCAGTTTGTACGAATCAAGATCGGCCGAATCGAGCAATGGAGAACAACCATTGCTGTCCGTCTCGCCCTCAAGCACTTCGCCGGTTGAGCTCTTGAGTCGGAACGGACGATTCGCCAGAACCTGTTCCGGATCGTCAGAAGCATGCAGTTGATAGCGACGCGTAAAGGTTCCTTTATCAAACGCAGGTAGTTGCGCCTGCGCGTTTTCTGGCCCCAGATACCGGAAATTCGGCCCTTTGATATCAACCCCCGTCGGAGAGAAAATCTCAACCTGACCATCAGGACTGATACGGATCCCGCCGCCTCCGCACACCAGCTGTATGCCCTGTTTGGCGCTGCCATTCAGTCTCCCGGCCGTACTGGTTAGCGTGAAGTCCTGCTGTGAGAGCATATGTATGGCGCCGCGCTGCGCCTGCGTGGTGATATCCCCGGCGCCGGCAACCATCTGAATACCTAGCTTGCGGGCAAACAATGAGAGCTTTTCGCCAACGGCCAGCGAGAATTTCTTCATTACGTTCATACTGGTGTGACGACCTGCCGTCGTAATCACATCCTGCCCGGCCGACAGTTGCAGGCTTTCTGGCGTCACATGCGCCTGTCCTCGCTCGCCATAGGTCAGCAGACCTGCGCCGCTGAGTTTATTCAGCGTCTGGCCGAGCGTATTTTGCCGTTCGGTATCCACATTACTGGCGCCGGCCGTCAGTGCGCTTTGTTGCAATGTCATTGCCAGAGAGAGCGCTTTTTCCAGTTGCGCAATCGCGGCGGTCATATCCAACTGCTGCCCCTGCGCCCGCGGCTGTGCTCCAGTGGTGATCATCACCCCCTTTGCCGCACGCAACGTCATCCAGTTATCGGTGCGGGCCTCCACCCCTTCCCCGCGTTTTTTCCCTTCTGCATCAACAAGATGCCCCAGGTTGATTTGCCCCTTACCGTGCTCCGTCGAAATCTTGATATGCTCCTTACCCCGACGGTCTTCCAGGCGGATTTTGTTCAGCGCTGCCGTGCGGATAATATTGCGAGTATCGTTACGATTCGTGACCAGATCGGGGCGAGCGCCGTCATGCAGCACATGCGCAATGAAGGGCCTGTCCGGGTCGCCACCTTCAAAGGCAATGGCAACTTCCGTCCCATCCAGCAGCGGAAAATGAAAACCGTAAGTGTCGCCGGCGTAAGGCCTGCCCAGCCGGACTAGTGCGCTTTCAAAACCGTTACGTTTCTCATCGAGATCAAAATCAAACTTCACGCAGTAACGACCTTTGGCATCCACCCCAGCATACGTTTTGTCCCTTCCGATGGAGGCCACCCGCGCGGGTACCGTACCGGCAATAACAGGACGCGGCAGATACTCAGGTCGAAAATTGTATCCTGACAGGTACGGAATGCCGGCCAACTGCGCGCGATAATGTTCGGCTCGACTGCCCGTAATCGTCATGGTGGTAATCAAAAAACCCGGTTTAAAGCCGTCTGGCACCGCTCCAGTGAGGTGAAACATAACGCCAGGCCGCAGATCCGGATCGCTGGTTGTTGCATCGAGCCGGCTCTGCTCATTCAGTAGACGTTCGTAGCGCAGGCGGGCGTAAAACGTGGCGGTCTCTGCCTCCGTTGCGTGAAAATCACCGTCTGCGAGGTAGTGATCGGCGTAGTGATACTCTCCCCCGGAAGTAATACCCTC
>CABUCP010000611.1 GCA_902490055.1 uncultured Klebsiella sp.
TTACTCAGCAACTCATACGTTTCCACCAGCGGTAAGCCGACTACGGCGTGATAGCTGCCATTTATCTTCCTGACGAAGCAACCACCCAACCCTTGAATACCGTATGCGCCTGCTTTATCTAAAGGTTCGCCGCTGGCCACGTAGGTGGCGATATCCTGTTCGGAGAGCAGGCGGAAGGTCACCTCCGTCACCACCAGGCAATCCAGCGTTTGCTGCTTATCCGCCAATGCCACCGCGGTCATCACCTGGTGGGTATTTCCGGAAAGCATGCGAAGCATTTCTGCGGCGTGTCCGGCATCGCGCGGTTTTTCCAGCACTTCACCGTTAAGAATGACAATCGTATCCGC
Source organism: uncultured Klebsiella sp. (assembly GCA_902490055.1). Taxonomy (GTDB): domain Bacteria; phylum Pseudomonadota; class Gammaproteobacteria; order Enterobacterales; family Enterobacteriaceae; genus Klebsiella. Next base: position 348 of record CABUCP010000611.1, read on the forward strand.
TCCCAGCACCGGAAGATCGCGCGATGCCAGCGCAACGCCGGCCTGCGCTTTTTCACGCGCCAGACGCGACACGTAGTGTTCTGCGCTCTCCTGCGGGCCGCGCTGTTCCTCGATACCGGGAACCAGACGTTCGAAAGAGAGGCCAAGCTGAGTTAACAGTTCCTGCCGACGCGGGGAACCTGAAGCCAGATACAGAGTTGTCATATCAACCTTTATTGAACCGCTATTGAACCGCAAATTGCTGACGCACTTTACGCATTAGCAGGAATAGCCACGGCCAGAGCACACCGTTTACTACACTACTCCAGAACACTTCCGGACGGAAAGAGACGTTGATCACTAAAAACTCTGCCCAGAAAACAATGATATCCACGGCCAGAGACAACAGCATGACCACCAGCGCCTGTTGCCAGAGCGCCAGGTTACGGAACAGCTGATATTTTAAAGCGACCAGATAGGCAACGATACTTAACGATAGCGCACGTACGCCGAGCGTCGACCCGCTAATGAGATCGAGGATCGCCCCCATCACAAAACCGGTACCAACGTTCACCCGATGCGGCAACGCGAGGATCCAATACAGCAGAATCAACAACACCCAGTTTGGCCGGAAGACGCTGATATCTTCCGGCCAGGGCATAATCTGCAGCAATAGCGCGATAAGAAACGAGAGCCAGATAACCCAGCGTCCCTGGCTACGATAGCTTGCCACTATTGCCCCCCTGCAGGCAGAGGTTGTGCGGACGGCGGCGGCGTCAGGCCAGTCGCCGGCGCCGGCATCTGCGGCCCCATCGCATCAGGCGCAGGCAGAACCTGCGGCATCATTTGCATCAGCCGCTCATTGGCAACGCGGTGAACCTCTTCCGGCGTCATCGGATTCGCGCCGTTACGATCGGCTCCCCACAGTAGCAGCAGATAGCGTAAACGCTGTAAACCGGCGGTCGGACGCGCCTGAATCACCGTATAGGCGCGCTGAGTATCCAGACGTACCGAGGAGACCACGCCAACCGGATAACCTTCCGGGAAGCGCCCGCCCAGCCCGGAGGTTACCAGCACATCACCAACGCGAATGTCGGTGTTAGCCGGCAGATGTTCAAGCTGTAAATCATCAGTGCAGCCGTTACCGGCGGCAATCACGCGGATATCGTTACGCAGTACCTGAATCGGCAAGGCATGAGTCGCATCACAGATGAGCAGCACCCGGCTGGTCATTTTCGCTACCGCCACGACCTGGCCAACCACGCCCTTATCGCTGATAACCGGCTGGCCTTCGTAAACGCCGTTCACGCTGCCTTTGTCGATCACCACCTGATCGCTGTAGGGATCGTTAACCGTCGAGATAACCTGAGTGACCATTTTTTGCTCGTCCTGGCGCAGCGGCGAACCTAACAGCTCACGCAGGCGGGCGTTTTCTTGTTTGTATTGGCCTAGCATCAGCAAATCGCTGTTTTTCAGCAGCAGTTCCTGACGCAGCGCGCGGTTTTCCAGTTCGAGCTGGTCGCGGGTCGCCAGCGATTGCGATACGCTGTCGAGCAGTTCCCGGGGACCGTTTGAGATAAAGTAGAAAGGACTGACGGCAGTATCCATGTACGTTCGAATCTGGCTGAACGTACCCAGGCGGCTGTCGGCGATAATGACGCCAAGCGCCACCAAAACCGCCAGAATAAGGCGAATCTGTAGCGACGGGCCACGGCTAAAAATTGGCTTCATAGGCTATGCGTATTCTCGTGTCAGTAAAGACCAGAGGCAGCCCTTAAGCTGCCCCAGACCTTCAGGCTGACTACTCTTCGCTGAACAAGTCGCCGCCGTGCATATCGATCATTTCCAGCGCCTTACCGCCGCCACGAGCGACGCAGGTCAGTGGATCTTCTGCAACTACGACAGGAATTCCTGTCTCTTCCATTAACAGACGGTCAAGGTTACGCAGCAGCGCGCCGCCGCCGGTCAGAACCATACCGCGCTCGGAGATATCGGATG
>CABUCP010000612.1 GCA_902490055.1 uncultured Klebsiella sp.
CCATACGATATGGGGTATCGCATAGTGCGTTTTGTTAAATCGAGGTAAAAAGAAAATTATGATGCGAATCGCGCTTTTCCTGCTGACTAACCTGGCAGTAATGGTGGTGTTCGGGCTGGTACTCAGCCTGACGGGGATCCAGTCGAGCAGCATGACCGGCCTGCTGATCATGGCGCTGCTGTTTGGTTTTGGCGGCTCGATCGTTTCGCTGTTGATGTCGAAGTGGATGGCGCTGAAATCGGTGGGTGGGGAAGTTATCGAGCAACCGCGTAACGAAACGGAACGCTGGCTGATGAACACCGTTGCGCAGCAAGCGCAGCAGGCGGGTATTGGTATGCCGCAGGTGGCGATTTATCACGCTCCGGATATCAACGCCTTCGCGACCGGCGCGCGCCGCGACGCTTCGCTGGTCGCCGTCAGCACCGGTCTGCTGCAGAATATGAGCCGCGACGAAGCGGAAGCGGTTATCGCCCATGAAATCAGTCACATCGCGAATGGCGATATGGTCACCATGACGCTGATTCAGGGGGTAGTGAACACCTTCGTCATCTTTATTTCTCGCGTTATCGCGCAGATTGCTGCCGGTTTCCTCGGCGGCAACCGTGAGGATGAAGGTGAAAGCAGCAACGGTAACCCGCTGATCTATTTTGCTGTTGCCACCGTTCTGGAACTGGTGTTCGGTATCCTGGCCAGCATCATCACCATGTGGTTCTCGCGCTACCGTGAATTCCACGCCGATGCCGGTTCCGCCAAACTGGTTGGCCGCGAGAAAATGATCGCCGCGTTGCAGCGTTTAAAAACCAGCTATGAGCCGCAGGAAGCCAGCAGCATGATGGCGTTCTGCATCAACGGTAAAGCAAAATCCATGAGCGAACTGTTCATGACTCACCCGCCGTTGGATAAACGTATCGAAGCGCTGCGCAGCGGAGAGTACCTGAAATAATCTGGCGTGAGCCGGCGAAATTAAAAATCCGCAGCTTTTGGGCTGCGGATTTTTTTTATCGTGAACGGTTAGGCTGCGCGCGGTTGGGTCACGCGCAGTCCGCTAATGGCGGCGGCAATGACCGCCAGAGAGCCGGCCAGCAGAAGCGAGGTATGCGTACCGCTGTTGCCCAGCAGGTTAAACAACAGGGCGACCAGCGCCGCGCCGGTACTCTGTCCAAGCAGTCGCGCGGTACCCAGCATGCCGCTGGCGCCGCCGCTACGATGCCCGGGCGCGGAGGAAACGATGGTATGGTTGTTCGGCGACTGGAACAGCCCGAAGCCTGCGCCGCACAGCGCCATACGCCAGATAATATCGAGGTCGGAAGGCGAAGAGGGCAATAACGCGAGGCCAAACAGACCGCAGGCCATAATCACCAGGCCCATGGCCCCGAGCAGGCCCGCGTGAACTTTTTCTATCAGATAGCCCGCCAGTGGCGCCATCACCATGGTGGCCAGCGGCCACGGCGTCAACAGCAGCCCGGTTTCCACTTCGCTGCGTCCGATAACGGTTTGCAGGAAGAAGGGAAGTGAAACCATCGCCAGCATCTGCGCGCAAAAAGAGCAAATTGAGGTGCAGATAGAGAGTGAAAATAGCGGAATGCGCAGCAAATCAACCGGCAACAGCGGGACCGGCATGCGCAGCTGCCGGCGCACAAAGAAGAAACCGATAATCAGCATAGCGATGACTTCCGTCAGCACCAGGTAACCGGATTGCCCTTGAGCAAAGCCACCGAGGGCGGTGATCAGTAGCCCAAAGGTCAGCGCGTTCATGATGGCGCTTGGCAGGTCGAAGCGGGTAATTTTACTTGCCGTGTTGTTCGGCGGTAAAAAGCGCATGGCGAGGAAGATGGAAATAATCCCCAGCGGCACGTTGATTAAAAACAGCCACTGCCAGGAGGCCAGGGAGAGAATCGCGGCGGCAATAGTCGGGCCCGCTGCGGAAGAGACGGCAACGACGAATGAGTTGATGCCCATTCCGCGCCCTAACTGTCTTTTTGGATAAATCAGGCGGATGAGCGCGGTATTGACGCTCATCAGCGCCGCACCACCTAACCCTTGCGCGACACGCGCCAACGTAAGCATCTCCAGGCTACGGGAAAGCGCGCAAATAAGCGAGGTGATGGTAAATACCACCAGTCCTATCTTATAGATCCGACGATAGCCGACCATATCGCCAAGAAACGATAGCGGCAGCAGGGCAATGACGATAGCGATTTGATAGGCGTTCACTATCCAGATTGATGATGCCGGCGAGGCATTAAGGTCGGTAGCAATCGTTGGTAGAGCGACGTTGGCGATCGCGCCGTCGAGGACAGCCATCGTCAGGCCGACAACAATCG
>CABUCP010000613.1 GCA_902490055.1 uncultured Klebsiella sp.
ATGTGCCAAATTTTGCCGAATCTGGAGAGTTGCAATGCGTGGTGATTTCTACAAACAGTTAACCAATGACCTGGATACCGCGCGCGCGGAAGGGTTGTTTAAAGAAGAACGTATCATTACGTCGGCCCAGCAGGCGGACATTACCGTCGGCGATAGCCACGTTATTAACTTCTGCGCCAATAACTATCTCGGCCTGGCTAACCACCCGGAACTGATTGCCGCGGCGAAATCCGGTATGGACAGCCACGGCTTCGGCATGGCCTCCGTGCGCTTTATCTGCGGTACCCAGGACACCCATAAGCAGCTTGAGAAGAAGCTGGCTGACTTCCTGGGTATGGAAGATGCGATTCTCTACTCCTCCTGCTTCGATGCCAACGGCGGCCTGTTTGAAACGCTGCTGGGGCCGGAAGACGCGATTATTTCCGATGCGCTGAACCATGCGTCGATTATCGATGGCGTGCGTCTATGTAAAGCCAAGCGCTTCCGCTATGCCAACAACGATATGCAGGAACTGGAAGCGCGCCTGAAAGAAGCGCGCGAAGCCGGCGCGCGTCACGTACTGATTGCCACCGACGGCGTGTTCTCGATGGACGGCGTCATTGCCAATCTGAAAGGCGTCTGCGACCTGGCGGATAAATACGATGCTCTGGTGATGGTCGATGACTCTCACGCGGTGGGCTTTGTCGGCGAAAACGGCCGCGGCTCCCATGAATATTGCGATGTGATGGGCCGCGTCGACATTATCACCGGTACGCTGGGTAAAGCGCTGGGCGGCGCGTCCGGCGGCTACACCGCGGCACGCAAAGAAGTCGTTGAGTGGCTGCGTCAGCGCTCGCGTCCGTATCTGTTCTCCAACTCTCTGGCGCCGGCCATCGTTGCGGCCTCCATTAAGGTGCTGGAGATGGTTGAAGCGGGTAGCGAGCTGCGCGATCGCCTGTGGGCTAACGCGCGCCTGTTCCGTGAAAAAATGACCGCCGCGGGCTTTACCCTCGCGGGCGCCGACCACGCGATTATCCCGGTGATGCTCGGCGAAGCGACCGTCGCGCAGGAATTTGCGCGCGAACTGCAGAAAGAAGGTATTTACGTCACCGGCTTCTTCTATCCGGTGGTACCAAAAGGCCAGGCGCGTATTCGCACCCAGATGTCGGCGGCGCATACCCCTGAACAAATTGAACGTGCGGTGGAAGCCTTTACCCGCATCGGCAAACAACTGGGCGTCATCGCCTAATAAGGGTGTGAGATGAAAGCGTTATCCAAACTGAAAGCGGAAGAAGGCATCTGGATGACCGACGTACCGGAACCGGAAGTCGGCCATAACGATCTGCTGATTAAAATCCGTAAGACCGCGATTTGCGGTACCGACGTACATATCTACAACTGGGATGAATGGTCGCAGAAAACCATCCCGGTTCCGATGGTAGTAGGGCATGAGTACGTGGGTGAAGTCGTGGGTATCGGCCAGGAAGTTCGCGGCTTTAAGCTTGGCGATCGCGTTTCCGGCGAAGGGCACATTACCTGCGGGCACTGCCGTAACTGCCGCGGCGGGCGTACGCATCTGTGCCGTAATACCATCGGCGTGGGTGTAAACCGCCCGGGCTGCTTCGCCGAGTATCTGGTGATCCCGGCCTTTAACGCTTTTAAAATCCCGGATAACATCTCTGACGATCTGGCGTCCATCTTCGACCCGTTCGGCAATGCCGTGCATACCGCGCTCTCCTTTGATCTGGTCGGCGAAGATGTGCTGGTTTCCGGCGCCGGCCCGATTGGCGTAATGGCGGCGGCGGTGGCGAAGCATGTCGGCGCGCGTAACGTCGTGATTACCGACGTTAACGAATACCGTCTGGAGCTGGCGCGCAAAATGGGCGTCACCCGCGCGGTCAACGTGGCCAAAGAGAACCTCAACGATGTGATGGCGGAGCTGGGGATGACCGAAGGCTTCGACGTGGGGCTGGAGATGTCCGGCGCGCCGCCGGCGTTCCGCACCATGCTTGATACCATGAACCACGGCGGCCGCATTGCGATGCTGGGTATTCCGCCGTCAGATATGTCTATCGACTGGACCAAGGTCATCTTCAAGGGGCTGTTCATCAAAGGGATTTACGGCCGCGAGATGTTTGAAACCTGGTACAAGATGGCGGCGCTGATCCAGTCTGGCCTCGATCTTTCGCCGATCATCACCCATCGTTTCGGCATTGACGACTTCCAGCAAGGTTTCGATGCGATGCGTTCCGGCCAGTCGGGTAAAGTGGTGCTGAGCTGGGATTAAGCTACTGATCTATTGCTGCCCATCGTTCATGGGCAGCATATTCTTGT
>CABUCP010000614.1 GCA_902490055.1 uncultured Klebsiella sp.
AGCGAAAGCGAATATGAAGTGATGCGTTCGAATATCATTAAAGATATGTAATTGAGTTAGCGCCGGACGTATCCGGCGTTAATTAACGCCTCTGTTTTAGCGAGGGCGGGTGGTTTTCTCCCGCCTTTTTCGCTACTGTAAGCGCCATTTTTCTACCATCATGAGCCTGTTTATGAAAACCGGACCCCTGAACGAAAGCGAACTTGAGTGGCTGGATGATATCCTGTCGAAATATGCCACTGAGGGCGCCATCCTTGATGTCTCTGAACTTGATGGCCTGCTGACGGCTATTCTATCCGGGCCGAGCGAAATCGAACCTGCGCAGTGGCTGCTGGCTATCTGGGGTGGTGCGGATAACGTGCCGCGCTGGGCTAACGATCGTGAACGCGACCGTTTCGTCAACCTGACGCTGCAGCATATGAGCGATATCGCCGAACGTCTGGCTGACTATCCGGAGCAGTTTGACCCGCTGTTTGGTACCCGTGAATTTGAAGGCCAGGAGCTGACGATTGTTGAAGAGTGGTGCTTCGGCTACATGCGCGGCGTCGGCCTCTGCGACTGGTCGGCATTACCTGCAGATTTGCAGCCACAGCTTGATGTCATTGCGCTGCACGGAACGGAAGAACGCTTTGAAGCGCTTGATACGCTGACCGCGGATGAGTTTGTCGACAGCGTTGATAGCATTAAACCCGCGGCGCTCGCCTTATACAATTACTGGATGGAGCATGCGCAGCCCACGGCCGTGCAGCAGCCGGTAAGAAATGAAGCTAAGGTAGGGCGTAACGATCCTTGTCCGTGCGGTAGCGGCAAAAAGTATAAGCAGTGTTGTTTAGCTAAATAGTTGTTTAGCGAAATAATAGAAAGGGGCCAAATGGCCCCTTTTTTTACCCTACAGCGGGAAGTAATCCGGCCGCAATACAGAATTGAATGACCACAATCGCTACCCCGCAGCACAATACCAGCCACAGCGCGGCCGGCCCGCCGGGAACTCGCCAGGTTGCTTGCGGGTGTAGTTTACGGCTTTTCATCACCAGCAGCGACGGCAGCATCAGCGCCAGCACGGCGAGCGCCACGCCGGCATAGCCCAGCGCCATAACGAAACCGCGCGGGTAGAACAGGGCGAAGGCTAAGGGCGGCAGGAAAGTAATGGCTCCGCTCTGTATACGCCCGCCAGGCGTATTTTTACGCTGGAACAAATCCGCCAGGTAATCGAACAATCCCAATGCGACGCCGAGGAAAGAGGTGGCCAGCGCGAAGTCGGCGAACAGATGTACTGCGACTTCGACATGCGGTGAAGCGACGACGTCGCGGATCGCTGCCAACAGGCCATTCAAACCGGAATTCTTCGCCAGCACGGCGGTAAAGGCCTGAGAGTCGATGCTGCCGAGAGTGGCGAGCTGCCAGAAAATGTAGGCCACCAGCGGAATAAAGCTGCCGATGACAAACACGCGGCGCAACTTGCGAATATCGCCATTCAGGTAGCTAACGATACTTGGGATGCTACCGTGAAAACCAAACGAGGTGAAAATGACCGGAATAGCGGACAGCGCGAGTCCCTGCTGCAGCGGCAATGTTAACAGATTTATCTTGTGAATATGCGGCAGCAACAGAATCAGCATCACCGCGAGAAAGATAATTTTGGCGCTGAATAAAAAGCGGTTGAACAGATCGACCAGCGAAGTACCGATGCATACAACCGCGCCGCCAATACCGGTAAACAGCAATACTCCGGCAGAAGGCGGCAGGCTCCAGTTGAGCCACTGATTAAGGCTGGAGGCCAGCAGTTCTCCGGCGCCGCTGATATAGGCAGCCGTCAGGGCATACATCAAGAACAGCATACAGAAACCGGTAACCCATTGACCGTAGCGACCGAGGTAGCGTGCGGCCAGCGATCCTAATCCCATATCCGCAGGGACGTGCTGATAGACTTCCAGCAGCAGTAGGGCGGTATAGCACATCAGCGCCCAGAGTGAGATAAGTAATATCAGCGTGACGCCAAAACCCACCCCCGCAGAGGCGAGAGGCATTGCCAGCATACCGGCGCCAATTGTGGTGCCGGCAACGATTAAAATACTACCCAGAGTGCGGTTCTTCACGCTTTTCTCTATCTATGAAGGAATGAACAAATAATTATGTCGCGCAGAGTATGTGAAATGAGTCTTTTCGTCAAATGATGGTTACATCGTGTGTAATTTTATCTTTACGATATTTTCGATAACAAAGCCTGCGCTGGCGCAAAGTGGATAAACGCAAGCTCATCTATGCTGCACGCTTTACAGGAGGAGTTATGTCATCTATTCA
>CABUCP010000615.1 GCA_902490055.1 uncultured Klebsiella sp.
AATATGACGGCAAAAAGCTAAGCCTGTCAAACGGGCTTAAGGCACAAGCCGTTGTGTTCCTTGAAGAACGCCCTCTCTACATGTGGATGTTTACTCCGGTTTATAAGATTACTCAAAGTGTGAGCGGCCCTGTTCATGACTAAAGAACTGTTTGAAAAAATCACCGCCAAAGTTAATTTCTCGATCCTGAAAAAGACGCCGGTGATATTGCAATCTGAAGCCGCGGAGTGCGGCCTTGCCTGTCTGGCGATGATTTGCGGCCATTATGGTCTCGATATCGATCTGTTTAACTTCCGTCAGCGCTTTGGTAGCCCCTCACAGGGGGTGACGCTGATGTCGTTGAGTAAAACGGCAGAGCACGCCGGGTTAAAAAGCCGCGCGCTGTCGCTCGATCTCGATGAAATCAGGCAATTAAAGCTGCCCTGCGTTATCCACTGGGGCATGAACCACTACGTCGTGCTCACCAAAGTACGCAAATCCAGCTTTGTGGTTCACGACCCAGCGCTGGGTAAACGCATTATCGGCATCCAGGAAATGTCGAATAACTTTACCGGCATCGCGTTAGAACTTTGGCCCGATCAAAACTTCCAGCAGGAAAAAGCAAAGTCCCGCCTGCGCCTGTTGGATCTGATGCGCAATATCGTCGGCTTAAAATCGACCTTACTGAAAATTTTCGCCTACTCGGTGGTGGTTGAAGCCATCGGCTTGCTGCTGCCAATAGGCACCCAGTTGGTCACTGACCACGTGATCATGGCCCACGACCAAAGCCTGCTTTCGGTTATCTGTATTGGCCTGGTTTTCTTTACCCTATTTCGTACCTTTATCAGCATGCTGCGCGCATGGACTTCGCTGACGCTCAACACGCTGACCAATATTCAGTGGAAAACCACGCTCTTCGATCATCTCACCAGCCTGCCGCTATCATTCTTTGAAAAGCGCCATCTGGGGGATATTCAGTCGCGCTTTTCTTCGCTGGATACCATTCGTTCCACGTTTACCAATAGCATCGTCAGCGGCATTATCGACTCGATCATGACGATCGGCCTACTGGTGATGCTCACGCTGTATGGTGGCTGGCTGACGTGGGTGGTGGTGGGCTTTACCTTATGCTACGCCATCATGCGTCTGGGAACTTATCGCTTCTACCGCCGCGTTGCCGAAGAGCAGGTGATAAAGGGCGCGCGCTCCAGTTCGCATTTTATGGAGTCGCTATATGGTATTTCGACCATCAAAGCCCTGAATCTGAAAGAGCGTCGCTCCCAGCACTGGCTGAATATCAATATCGACGCCTGTAATGCCGGGATCAAACAGACCCGTTTCGATATGATGTTTAGCGGAATTAATACCTTTATTACCGCCATCGATCAGGTTGCGGTACTGTGGCTGGGCGCCATTATGGTGATTGATAATGAAATGACCCTCGGTATGTTTATGGCCTTTAACGCCTACCGCGGCCAGTTCTCACAGCGCGCATCCAGCCTTGTTGACCTAACTATGCAGCTGCGCATGCTCTCGCTGCACAACGAACGTTTATCCGAAATCGTCTTCAGCGAGCCAGAGCAAGAACTGCCAGCACGAGACGTCTTCTCTAACGATGCTGGCGCGAAGCTGGAGGTCAAAAACCTCAGCTATCAATACGATCCGTTTTCGCAGCCGATTTTTTCCAACTTGAATATCACCGTTGAACCCGGCGAATCCGTCGCCCTGGTCGGCCCGTCCGGCGTCGGCAAGACCACATTGCTGAAAGTGATGTGCGGGTTATTAACGCCTACCAGCGGCGACGTCTTCGCCGATAACCTCGATATCCAGAAAATAGGTTTGAATAACTATCGCCAGGGAACCGCCTGCGTCTTGCAGGAGGACCGCCTCTTTTCCGGCTCGCTTATCGATAATATCAGCGGCTTTGAAGATAACGCCGATCTTGATTTCGTTGCCGAGTGCGCTAAACGCTGCAATATCCACGACGAAATTATGAAAATGCCGATGGGCTATGAAACCATCGTCGGTGAATTAGGCCTGGGGATTTCCGGCGGCCAGAAGCAACGTATTTTGATTGCCCGCGCGCTTTACCGTAAACCGAGCATTCTGTTTATGGATGAGGCCACCAGCCATCTCGATTTACGAAACGAGTCGGTGATCAACCAGTCAATTTCAGGGCTCAGCATTACCCGCGTCATCGTCGCGCATCGTCCATCGACGATTGCCTCTGCCGATCGGGTGATTGATTTAACGCAGTCAACAATACCTCAGCCAGCGTAAGGAGAAGAGTATGCAAGGAACATTTA
>CABUCP010000616.1 GCA_902490055.1 uncultured Klebsiella sp.
AAAAAAGGACGATTTCTCGCGTGTTCCGCCGGAACTCATGTCCGGCTTCGGCACCCCGCAGATGACCATGCTGCTGCCGCTCGACGGGCGCAAGACGCTGGCTAACGCTGACCTCGAAAAAGTAAAACAAGCGCTCGTCGATCAGGGCTATTATCTTCAGCTTCCTCCCCCTCCTGAGAATTTACTTAAGAAACACCTCGCGGAACAGGGGAATAAATCCGATTAACCCACTGAGGGAAAATAATGTACCAACATCACAACTGGCAGGGTGAGTTACTGGACTATCCAGTGAGCAAAGTCGTTTGCGTCGGAAGCAATTACGCAAAGCATATTAAGGAGATGGGCAGCGCGACGCCGGAAGAGCCGGTGCTGTTTATTAAACCTGAAACGGCGCTATGCGATATCCGCCAGCCGTTGGTGCTTCCTGAAGGCCTGGGTTCGGTGCACCATGAGGTTGAACTGGCGGTGCTGATTGGCAGCACCCTGCGCCAGGCGACCGAAGAGCACGTGCAGAAAGCGGTTGCCGGTTACGGCGTGGCGCTGGATCTCACGCTGCGCGATATTCAGGGCAAGATGAAAAAGGCCGGGCAGCCGTGGGAGAAAGCGAAAGGTTTCGATAATGCCTGTCCCATCTCGGGCTTTATTCCGGCCGCTGAATTCCGCGGCGATCCGCAGAATACGCCGTTAAGCCTGAAGATTAATGGTGAAGTGCGCCAGCAGGGGACGACCGCCGATATGATTCATAAAATCGTACCGCTGATTGCCTACATGTCGCGTTTCTTCACCCTCAAAGCGGGCGATATCATTCTCACCGGAACGCCGGAAGGGGTTGGTCCGCTGAGTAGCGGCGATGAGCTGGAAGTCGGCTTCAATGGTCTGACGTTGTCGACCCGCGTACTGTAACGTCCGCTTGCCGCCTTTTGGGGCGGCAAAACTTGCATCAGCGTGCCAGACTGGTTATAAGGTGCACCCTGAATTGCAATGACGGACATCCCAATGAGCGAACAACCTTTCTGGCAACAAAAAACACTGGATGAAATGACCGACGCGGAGTGGGAATCGCTGTGCGACGGCTGCGGACAGTGCTGCCTGCATAAGCTGATTGATGAAGATACTGATGAAATTTATTTCACCAACGTCGCCTGCCGTCAGCTCAACATTAAAACCTGCCAGTGCCGTAACTATGAACGCCGCTTCGAGTACGAACCGGACTGCATCAAGTTAACGCGCGACAACCTGCCGACCTTTGAGTGGCTGCCGCACACCTGCGCCTATCGCCTGCTGGCGGAAGGTAAGCCGCTGCCGCAGTGGCACCCGCTGCTGACCGGTTCTAAGGTGGCGATGCACGGCGAGCGTATTTCCGTGCGTCATATCGCGGTAAAAGAGTCCACCGTCGTTGACTGGCAGGACCATATTTTAAACAAACCAGACTGGGCGCAATAAACGCGTCATTATCATCGGAACCGGGCATCGCCTGCGCGCTGCGCGGTTCTCCAGTTTTTCTCAATACCCCATCACTCTTAACGCCAACCAGATAATTCCTGCCCACAATAAAGCGCATGGGAAAATAACAACACTAAGAGAACGCCAGCCGTTTCTACTCATCTGAACCCCATATTTACGTCATCATCACCAGGTGCGTTTGGCATTTCATCATCGGCGCGGCGATGGGGAACTTTAGAAGAATTTGCACAGTAAGAAGAGAAAAATAAACCCGGCGCGGCGGCCGGGTAGAAGGGGAGTTGACGAGCCGCCAGGTCTCCCCGGCGCGATGTCTGCTGCAGGCGGTCAGATGGGCAGAAAACTCATCATTAAGTACGCCACGACGATGCAGATTAGCGTCATATACCAGACGATGCTCATGGTGTTTACCCCATTACAGGCCCAAAACAGACGAGCCTTTCGGGGGATGACTTTAATCATCCCGGCGCGGGTTTTCAACCAGGGCTTTAGCTTTTCTTCGCGTGGAACAGGCCATCTTCGCCGTGCGCATCATCTTCGACCCAGAAGTTGATGTTGAACTGGGCGTCATCGCTGAGCTCGATACGATGCCAGTACTGCGGCGGGCTGGTGGCGAACTGCCCGGCGTTAATCACCACTTTTACCTCGGGTTCGGTAGCCTGCTCATCATGAAAACCATAGTAGGTTACCGTTCCTTCCATCACGCACAGCTGGCCGAAAACGTTGGCGGCGGTATTGTGATGCGTTAGCAGCGCGGCCGGAACGTTTTCTTTGGTGAAGAATGGGGTGGAGCGTTTGACTTTCCAGTTAGCCGGAATACG
>CABUCP010000617.1 GCA_902490055.1 uncultured Klebsiella sp.
AGCGGACGCTGTTATCGGAAATTTCCTCCGCCAAGGACGAGCTGGTGGATGTGCAGAAGTATTTTATAGAAGCGCGTCAGTTATTAGCATTAGCTATACCTGTCATTCTGGCGCAGGTTGCCCAGACGGCGATGGGTTTTGTCGATACGGTAATGGCCGGCGGCTATAGCGCAACCGACATGGCCGCCGTGGCCATCGGCACCTCCATCTGGCTACCCGCTATCCTTTTCGGTCACGGCCTGTTGCTGGCATTAACCCCGGTCATTGCGCAACTGAACGGCTCCGGTCGCCGCGATCGCATCGCCCCGCAGGTTCGCCAGGGGTTCTGGCTGGCGGGTTTTGTTTCAGTATTGGTCATGGTCGTGTTGTGGAATGCGGGTTACATCATCAGTTCGATGCACAACATTGACCCGCAGCTTGCGGAGAAAGCGGTAGGCTATTTGCGCGCGTTGTTATGGGGCGCGCCGGGTTATCTGTTCTTCCAGGTCGCGCGTAACCAGTGTGAAGGTCTGGCGAAAACCAAACCCGGCATGGTGATGGGATTTATCGGCCTGCTGGTCAACATTCCGGTGAACTACATTTTCATCTATGGCCATTTTGGCATGCCGGAGCTTGGCGGCATCGGCTGCGGCGTCGCCACCGCCTCGGTTTACTGGGTGATGTTTGCCAGCATGCTGACCTGGGTGCGCCGCGCGCGATCCATGCGCGATATCCGCTGCGCCGAGTCCTTTAGCAAGCCGGATTTCGCTGTCCTGAAACGGCTGGTACAGCTTGGGCTACCGATCGCGCTGGCGCTGTTCTTTGAAGTGACGCTGTTTGCAGTCGTCGCGCTGCTGGTATCTCCGCTAGGGATTATTGACGTCGCCGGACACCAGATCGCCCTCAACTTCAGTTCGCTGATGTTCGTCCTGCCGCTGTCGCTGGCGGCGGCGGTCACCATCCGCGTTGGTTTCCGCCTTGGTCAGGGTTCCACGCTGGATGCGCAGACTTCAGCGCGTACCGGAGTCGGCGTAGGCGTGTGTATGGCAATGTTGACCGCCATTTTTACCATCCTGATGCGTAAGCAGATTGCGCTACTGTATAACGATAATCCGGAAGTCGTCCTGCTGGCCTCACAGCTGATGCTGCTGGCGGCGATTTATCAGATTTCCGATTCTATTCAGGTGATCGGCAGCGGTATTCTGCGCGGTTATAAAGATACCCGATCAATCTTCTTTATTACCTTTACCGCCTACTGGGTGCTGGGGCTGCCAAGCGGCTATCTGCTGGCGCTGACGGATATTGTGGTGCCGCGGATGGGGCCGGCGGGTTTCTGGTGCGGCTTCATTATCGGCCTTACCTCCGCCGCCATTATGATGATGCTACGCATGCGCTTCCTGCAGCGCCAGCCGTCAAGCGTGATCCTGCAGCGCGCCGCGCGCTAACCAGAAACGCGAAAGAAAAGGGCAAGCCGTGAAAACGGTTTGCCCTTTAATAGCGCTACTTCTCAAGCCATTTGCGCTGCGGCGGCGTATAGCGATGGAATGCGGTCAAAATCTCCTGTGCATCATCGCTAAAAGTCAGCATCTCAGCATAGCGGCGGTGCATAAACCCCTCTGCGGCCATTTTTTCCGCCATCGCCTGCAGGGGATTGTAATAACCATTGACGTTAAGAAATGCGCAGGGCTTTTGATGAATTCCGAGCTGCGCCCAGGTCCACTGTTCTGCAATTTCCTCCAGAGTACCGGCCCCGCCCGGCATCGCGATAAAACCATCCGCCAGCGCCGACATCTTGCTCTTGCGCTCGTGCATATCTTCCACCACGTGAAGTTCACTTAGCCCGCTATGGGCAATCTCACGCTCCACCAGTCCGCGCGGCATCACGCCGATGACCCGGCCTCCGTGTTGTAATGCCGCGTCTGCCACCGCGCCCATCAACCCGACTTTACCGCCGCCGTAGACCAGATCGAGCCCGGCTTGCGCCAGCGCCTTCCCGACCTGCATCGCGCTAGCCAGATAAATTGGGTTGTCCCCGGCCGAAGAACCACAAAAAATGCCAATTGCTTTCATTACCGCGCTCCATCGTTTATTTGCCGCACACTCTAGCACACAGGCCACGAGGAGTGCCCCTGCCAATCCCGGCAGAATAACGGCATAGCGAAGGACATTGCTGAAGAAATATCCTTTATCATCAGTAAAATATAAACAATATGGATAAAAGTTCTGCAATCGCGTGCATTCTGCAAGAAAAGTGACGTTTGCCTCTTGCCACACGGCCTCCCTGCCGTTAATATGCGTC
>CABUCP010000618.1 GCA_902490055.1 uncultured Klebsiella sp.
TTCTTTGGCCCGATTTTGCTGAACAGGACTTTGAAGGTGCACTCCATGCATTCGTTAGTCGAGAGCGTCGTTTTGGCGGCACAGAAGAGCCAGGTGGCAATCATGCCTGATGGGGGTCACTTTTGCTGAAGTATCGCCTGATATCTGCTTTCGTTTTAATCCCCGTTGTTATTGCGGCGCTTTTTCTATTGCCGCCTGCGGGCTTTGCTATCGTTACACTGGTCGTTTGTATGCTCGCCGCGTGGGAGTGGGGGCAATTAAGCGGTTTCACCTCAACGACGCAGCGCGTCTGGCTGGCGGTGCTTTGCGGCCTGCTGCTGGCGCTGATGCTTTTCATGTTGCCCGAATACCATTATGACGCTCATCAACCGATGGTTGAGGGATCGCTATGGGCCTCGTTTGGCTGGTGGATTGTCGCGCTGGTGCTGGTGCTCACTTATCCGGCTTCCGCCGCATTCTGGCGCCACTCGAAGGCGCTACGCCTGATTTTCGGCGTGCTGACCATCGTTCCATTCTTCTGGGGTATGCTGGCGCTGCGCGCCTGGCATTACGCGGATGACCACTACAGCGGCGCGGTATGGCTGCTGTACGTGATGATTCTGGTATGGGGCGCGGACTCCGGCGCTTACATGTTCGGCAAAATGTTCGGTAAGCATAAGCTGGCGCCGAAAGTTTCCCCAGGCAAAACCTGGCAGGGTTTTTTTGGCGGCCTGCTGACGGCGGCGGTGATCTCCTGGGGCTACGGCGTCTGGGCTCATCTCGATGTTACGCCGACCGTACTGCTGATTTGTTCGGTCGTTGCGGCACTGGCGTCGGTGCTGGGCGATTTGACCGAAAGTATGTTTAAGCGTGAGGCCGGTATTAAGGATAGCGGGCATCTGATCCCTGGACATGGCGGTATTTTAGACCGCATTGACAGCCTGACGGCTGCGGTGCCGGTATTCGCTTGTCTGCTGTTGTTAGTCTTCAGGACGATTTGACGGAAGGTTTTATGCTGAGCGTTCTCTGGAATCTGGCCGCTTTTATCATTGCGCTTGGCGTACTGATCACCGTGCACGAGTTCGGTCATTTCTGGGTGGCTCGTCGCTGCGGCGTTCGCGTTGAACGTTTCTCTATTGGTTTTGGTAAAGCGCTGTGGCGGCGTATGGATAAACAAGGGACTGAGTTTGTTATCGCTCTAATCCCGCTCGGCGGCTACGTAAAAATGCTCGACGAACGCGTCGAGCCGGTGGCGCCGGAAATGCGTCACTCTGCTTTCAACAACAAAACCGTCGGCCAGCGCGCGGCAATTATCGCCGCAGGCCCCATCGCCAACTTCATTTTTGCCATTTTCGCCTACTGGCTGGTGTTCATCATCGGCGTCCCTGGCGTTCGTCCGGTTGTTGATGAAATAGCGCCCGATTCCATCGCTGCGCAAGCACAAATTGCAAAAGGTACGGAACTTAAAGCGATAGATGGTATCGAAACGCCTGATTGGGATGCAGTACGTATGGCGTTAGTCGCGAAGATCGGCGACCAACAAACAATACTTACCGTCGCCCCTTTCGGGACTAACCAACGCCAGGATAAAATCCTCGATCTGCGCCACTGGGCGTTTGAACCGGATAAGCAAGATCCGGTGGCGTCGCTGGGTATCAAACCGCGTAGCGCGCAGATTGATACCGCGCTGGCTGAGGTCCAATCTCAGTCGGCCGCGCAGAAAGCAGGTTTGCAAGCGGGAGACAGGATCGTTAAAGTCGATGGTCAACCGTTAACGCAGTGGATGACGTTTGTTAATCTGGTGCGTGATAATCCGGGTAAGGCGCTGGCGCTGGAGGTCGACAGACAAGGTTCGCCGCTGTCGTTGACCCTGACTCCAGATTCTAAGTCGGTGAAAGGCAAGGCCGAAGGGTTCGCAGGGGTAGTGCCAAAAGTTATCCCGCTGCCTGATGAATACAAGACAGTGCGTCAGTACGGGCCGTTTGCCGCCATCGCCGAAGCCACGGATAAAACCTGGCAACTGATGTCGTTAACGGTCAGGATGCTGGGTAAATTGATAACCGGTGATGTCAAACTGAACAACCTCAGCGGGCCGATCTCTATCGCCCAGGGGGCTGGAATGTCAGCGGAGTTTGGGTTGATTTACTATCTGATGTTCCTTGCGCTGATTAGCGTGAACCTCGGAATAATCAACCTGTTCCCGCTACCCGTTCTCGACGGGGGGCATCTGCTGTTTTTAGCGATTGAAAAGCTGAAGGGCGGACCGGTATCCGAGCGAGTTCAAGACTTTAGTTATCG
>CABUCP010000619.1 GCA_902490055.1 uncultured Klebsiella sp.
AAATACTGTTCGACCTTCGACAGTACGGTTAGGGGCAATATCGGCCCGGTAACCGACGCGTTAATGGATGAGCTGGACGTTGCAACCACGGTGATCTCCCCTGCCTTGCCGATTAACGGCCGTACGGTGTATCAGGGGCACTTATTCGTTGAGGACCGCCTGCTCCAGGAGTCCGGGATGCGCAATCACCCGGTCAACCCAATGGATGACAGCGATCTGCGCCGTTTGATGGAACGTCAGTCACGCGGTAAATGCGCCATGATTAATGTCCAAACTCTGGAGTCCGGCGAGGCAACCGTACGCAACAAAATCAAAACTTTATCTGCCGCAGGTTATCGCTATATCGCGCTGGATGCATTGAACGACCAGCACCTGCAACTCCAGGGGCACGCGCTGCACGATATGAAGCTGGTGACAGGCGGATCGGGTTTAGCCGCCGGTCTGGCCCACAGCTGGGCCAACGCCACGACGGCGATCCTTCCCTTTGTTGTTACTACTCCGGCGGATAGTACGGTGATTTTATCCGGTTCCTGCTCGGTCAGAACCCAGGCGCAGGTGGAAACATACCGCCAACTTGCGCCAGCGCTGGCCGTGGATGTGGCGGGCCTTCTTGAGAAGCGCTGGACGCTTGATGGCTACAGCTCGCACATTATCGACTGGCTGAAAAAGCAGTCCGCTGCGCAGCTGGCGCCAATGGTTTACGCCACCACGTCGGTTGCCGAACTGCACAACATCCAACAGCGCTATGGCGCCGAACCGAGTCGGTTGATTGTTGAAGCGCTGTTCTCACTGTTGGCTAAACGGCTTGCTCAACAGGGCGTGAGTCGTTTCATTGTCGCCGGCGGCGAAACCTCCGGCGCGGTAACGGAAGCGCTCGATATTCGCCACTTCGCTATCGGCGCCGCCGTTTCACCCGGCGTGCCGTGGATCAGAGCCGATTGCCGCGAACTCTTCCTGCTGCTGAAATCCGGTAATTTCGGCGATGACAATTTCTTTGCTCGCGCGCAAACCGTGGAGGTATCCGCATGAACGAGTCATTCTTACGCCAGCAGATGGTCTCTATCGCTCGCTCCTTCTTCCAGCGCGGCTACGCAACCGGTTCGGCAGGCAATCTCTCCGTGCTGCTCGATGACGATACCATTCTGGCGACGCCGACCGGCTCCTGCCTCGGTGAGCTCGACGCTGAGGAACTGTCTCACGTCACCCTTGCCGGTGAGCTGCTGTCAGGATTAAAGCCCTCAAAAGAGGTCAGCTTTCACCTCGCGCTTTACCGTAATAATCCGCAGTGCCGCGCCGTCGTGCATCTGCATTGCCATTACCTGACCGCCTTGTCCTGCCTGCAGGATGTGGACCCGGCCAATACTCTGCCGGCCTGCACGCCATATGTCGTTATGCGGGTCGGTGAAATACCGTTAGTGCCCTATTTCCGCCCTGGCGATCCGCAGATTGGCCAGTGGCTCGGTGAGCGCGCGGCGCAGCATAAGGCTTTTCTGCTGGCCAATCATGGTCCGGTGGTGGTTGGCAAATCGCTGCGCGATGCCGCCGACAATCTGGAAGAGATGGAAGCGTCCGCCCGCCTGTTCTTCACACTGAAAGATAGCCCGGTGAACTATCTCGACCTTCAACAAATTAACGTGCTTCGAGGAATGCAATAATGCTGAAACTGGCTGCCAATCTATCGATGTTATTCGCTGAAAACCCGCTGTTAGAGCGCTTCTCGCTGGCTGCCAATGCCGGTTTTAACGCGGTGGAACTGTGGTTTCCCTATGAATACCCCGTTGCGACCATCGCGGGTGAGTTAGAAAAACATAACCTCAAGCTCATCGGTATCAATACCCCCGCCGGCGATATCGCTCGCGGCGAATGGGGATTGTCGGCCTTGCCCGGGCGCGAAGAGGAAGCCCGCAAGGCCATTGATTTAGCGATTAGCTATGCCGTAGCCCTGCAATGCCCGGCGGTACACGTTATGGCTGGGGTCACCGAAGGATTCGATCCGCAGCAGTGCGCGGCGACGTTTATCGAAAACATTCGCTACGCGGCGGATCAAGCTAAACCACATAACATCACCATTCTGCTCGAAGGATTATCGCCCGCCACCCGCCCTGGTTATTTATTTGCCAGCCAATATCAGGCGCTGGATTATATTCGCCAGGCGGCGCGTGACAATATTCGCCTGCAGTTCGATGTATTCCATGCGCAGCAGGTCGATGGCAATTTAACCTATTTAATTAATACCTTTAAACAGCATATCGGCCACGTTCAGGTCG
>CABUCP010000620.1 GCA_902490055.1 uncultured Klebsiella sp.
CGTTGGCTTTCCTCGCTCACCCCAGTCACTTACTAGAGTAAGCTCCTGGGGATTCCCTGCGTCGCCGCCTTCCTGCAACTCGAATTATTTAGGGTATAGTGGGGGATTAACGCCCCTCTTTTCTTACCCGTTCAATATGAATGGCAAGAAACATAATCTCTTCGGTGGTCAGCGCCCGCTGATAATTTTTTTGCAGGTGCTTAGCCACCGTTTCCGCACACTTCCACGCTTTGGCGTAGTTGTCTTTTACCGCGCTGTGCAGCGTGACGTCGTCATCCTGCACCACCGTACGCGTTAACATACGCTGGGCGAAAAACTTCAGGTGAGTCACAAAACGCTGGTAGCTGAGCGACTCTTCGTCATAATTCAGCTGCAGCTGATACTTCACCAGTTGCAGGATCTCCTGCATCACCCGGGTCACGTGCATCACTTCCGGCATTTCGCTATTTAGCTGCGCCGTCACCAGGTGCAGGGCGATAAACCCGGCTTCATCCTCCGCCAGTTCGACGCCAAGCCGGCGGGCGATAATGGCCCTCGCCTCCTGACCCAACTCAAACTCCTTCGGATACAGCCGTTTAATCTCCCACAGCAGCACATTACGAATCGCAACGCCGTTTTTCTGCCGCTCGATGGCGAAGTGGCAGTGGTCGGTCAGGGTAATGTATAAACTCTCCTGCAACTTGCCTAACCGCCCGCGGGCCAGTTCGATTATCCGATCGCAGGTGGTCATCACTTCTAACGGTATCTGACTGAGTAATTCGCCTAAGCGGCCAACCAGTTCATCGCTCTGTAGAGCGAAGACTTTTTCAATCTTACTTTCGTCTAACGAGTCGCCCACGCGCTTCTGAAAGGCTAGCCCTCGCCCCATCACCACCTGTTCGCGCTGCTGCTCATTGACCACTACCACCACATTATTATTAAGTACTTTGGCGATTAGCATATGAACCCCAGAAACAAAAAAACCTGACCCCCGACAAATGCCAGGTAATCAGGTTTCGCCTGCCGAAGCAGTAGCAATCCAACACCTGCACTGTATCAATTTCTTGTTGCGACTCAAGCGCGACGGGGTAAAAACGTGATACAGCTCGCGACTCATCGTGCAGCAGCCTTAGAACGTGACCACCGTTTTCCATTCGACGACCCACGCATCCTGCGTTTGCGCCACGCCGCCGGGGCGGTGCCAGTATTGCAGGCCGGGCTGAAGTTCCAGCCAGGAAACCGGGCGGAAACGATAGTACAGCTCGCCGTTAACCGAATGACCGGCAACCGGCTGATACGCTGGATCGGCGTAGTTCTGCGCTCCGCTCAGGGTATTCATATACTGCTGATTGCGCGCGTAATGGCTGCTCATATCCATCCAGGTCAGACCGAAACCAATCCAGTCCTCGGGGCGGGCGTCAAACAACCCGCGATAGCGCATTGAGGCGGCGACGGCGGTGTGAATGTAGTTGCTGCGCTGATCGCTGAGGCTGCCGCTTAAGGAGACGCTCATTCCGCGGTTAGGATCGTCAGCATGGCGGGTAATTTGCTGGTTCATCCCGGCATACATAAACCAGGTACGATTATGCTGGGCGTAACCTTCCGGGTCGCTCGCGCCGGCGCCGCCGGATTTTCCGCTATACAGATCGCTTTGCGGCGCATTGGTAAAGACCACGCCGAGATTATACGCCCCCGGCAGACCGAACGGCTGCGGCCGCGCCTCAATTTCCAACGGTAACAAAATGCCTTTACTGCCTTTAGTCGACCAGCTCCAGGCATGGCTACGGGAGGCTGCCTGCGGGTTTTGCTCCATCACCCCGCCTTTAAGCGTCAGTGTCGGCGTCAGCTTGTATTCCAGCGTGGTGCCCCAGGTGTGAATGTTCCAGTTATTCCAGGTCAACGAGTTGGCCGATTTACCGCCGCACTGCGACAGTAGCTGAAAATCACAAGGGATAATCTGGTCAAAGGTCTGCACCTTGTTCATCATACCGATACGCCATGTCAGGCGCCGGTCATCAAAGCTGCGGGCAAAGGTCAGCCAGCCAAGACGCGTTATCGACCCCCCGCCCCAGCTCTCCTGCGACAGATCGTTAAAGTTAACCCGCGGATCCTGCAGACGCTTAGTGGTAAGGTTATCATCATGGTTACGGTTGACGATGTTGCCTTCAATGCGCGCATCGGTCATGCCGGTCCAGCGTTCAAGATCCTGGGTAAACGTCAGCGCCACCTGGTCAATATAGGCAAGGTGTTTATCATGGTCGTAACCGCCTGCGGCGTTATAGCC
>CABUCP010000621.1 GCA_902490055.1 uncultured Klebsiella sp.
CACAGATCAACAAACTGGCTTAATCCCCGCTTGCTGAACTTTGTTAAAAAAACCCGCGAAAGCGGGTTTTTTTATGTCTGTCGTTTGCCGGTACTTAGCTTTGCGGCTGCGCAAATAGCGATGAGTAATCGCGATTGCAGATACGCTGCACCGCCGGGTGCTGAATCATCCGTTCGGCAAAAATAGCGTGATACTCCTCCATCACGTTCTCCATCCGGCCGATTTCGATAATCGATTGGTCAGAATAGAAATCGTGAGCGTAGAGCGTAGGCGCCACGAAAATAGCATTGTGCGCCGCGCCGAACGCTTTCATCAGCGCCGCGTCATCAAACTCGCCGAGAATTTCCACCTGCAGCCCCTGAGAATTAAACCAGTTCAGCAGCTTGCGCCCTAACATTGAACGGCGGCCGGGGATCAGCAGGCGACGTTCCTCAAGGCAGGCTGGAAACGGTTTTTCCGGCGGCGGATTCATGCACCAGAAGCTGACGCCGCACTCGCCGATCTTTACGGAAAACAGCCCTTCCTGCTGGGTTGAGTCAATCGGGCAATCCGAAATAATCATATCCAGCTTATGCTGGCTCAGCTGCTCCAGCAGCATCTCGTGAGTCGATTCAAAACAGCGCAGATGAATTTGCTCATCTTCCACTACCGCGGCATCCAGCACCCCGCTCACCAGACGCTTTGATAGGGCATCAGCGACGCCGACATCGAACAGCAGGTTCGATTCCTTGCGATAGTTGACGATATCAAGCATCTCCTGGCTTAGGGTGAACATGCGATCCGCGTAGCGAAATACCAGCGCCCCCAGCTCACTGGGTTCCAGTCCCCGCCCCTTGCGTTTAAAGAGCTTACCCTGCAGCCGCTCTTCCAGCGCCTTAATCTGCCCGGTAATCGTCTGCGGCGTCAGAAACAGCGCCTCGGCGGCGCCGACGACCGAACCTTCCCGGTAGACGTGCCAAAAGTAGTACAGGTGGTTGTAGTTGATATGCGACATGCTTCTCTCCCTGATATGTCCAGGAGAGCCGACGGGCTCTCCTGATGAAGTTATACGCTGTGCGCCGAATCCGTTACGCGCTTACGCAGAATCATATACCCCGTGACCGCCGACAGGATAGAGCCGATCAGAATGCCCAGCTTGGCCCAGTTGATCAATCCAGGGTCTACGCTGCCAAACGCCAGCGAAGCGATAAAAATCGACATGGTGAAGCCGATTCCGCACAGTACGCCGACCGCCATAATCTGCGAGAAACGGGTTCCCGGCGGCAGCGAGGCCCACTTCAACTTCACCGCCAGCCAGCAGAACAGGCTAATGCCCAGCGGTTTACCGATGAACAGACCGGCGATAATGCCCAGCGGCAGCAGCGAGGTCAGCCCTTCAAAGGTCACGCCCTGCAGCGAAACGCCGGCGTTGGCAAAGGCAAACAGCGGCAGGATCAGAAAAGCGACCCACGGATGCAACACGTGCTCAAGCTGCTTCGCCGGCGATCGGCCATTCTGCTCTTTCAGCGGGATCATAAAGCCGACGATAACTCCGGCCAGCGTTGCGTGCACGCCGGATTTCAACACCGCGGTCCACAGCACCGCACCGACCAGAATATAGATACCGGTACGACGCACGCCGCTCAGATTTAGCGCTGCCAGTACCACAATCGCGCCAGCGGCGACCGCCAGCGACAGCACCGACAGATCGTTGGTATAAAACAGCGCGATAATGACGATCGCCCCGAGGTCATCAATGATAGCCAGCGCCATCAGGAAAATTTTCAGCGCAACCGGTACCCGGTTGCCTAAAAGCGCCAGTACGCCGAGCGCAAAGGCGATATCGGTCGCCGCCGGAATAGCCCAGCCTTCACGCGCCAGCGGGTCCTGAGCGTTGAATGCCAGATAGACCAGCGCCGGCACTACCATGCCGCCAATGGCGGCGATAACCGGGAATGCCGCCTGACGGCGGCTGGCCAGCGCCCCCTGGATCATCTCGCGCTTAACTTCCAGACCAATCAACAAGAAAAACACCGCCATCAGCGCATCGTTGATCCACAACAACATGTTTTTGTTGATTTCCAATGCGCCGACGCGCAGCTGCACCGGCGTCTCTAAAAAGGCATGATACAGGCCGCTGGTCATACTGCTATTGGCCATGATCATCGCCAGCGCGGCGGCGCAGATTAAGATAATGCCCCCGGAAGCATCGCTACTGAAAAATCGTTGCAGATGTTTCACTTTTACTCTCACCTTGTTGGTCAATAACTCGATAAAAGTATA
>CABUCP010000622.1 GCA_902490055.1 uncultured Klebsiella sp.
ATAGATTTATCTCGCCCGCCGAATCCCGACTCTTTATAACCGCCGAATGGGGTCGTGGCATCACCTTCGCCAAAGCAGTTAACGGTAACCGTACCGGCGCGTAAGGCGCGTGAGACACGGACCGCCTTACGTAGGTTGTCGGTATAGACTGACGCGGCCAGGCCGTACTGGGTATCGTTGGCAAGAGCGATAGCTTCCTGTTCATCATGGAAGCTCGTAACGCACAGCACCGGGCCGAAAATCTCTTCGCGGAACAGGGCGCTTTGCGGGGATACGCCATCGACAATGGTTGGTTGCACATAAATATCCTGCACCGTACCGCCGCCGTGAAGGACGGTTAATCCTTCCTCACGCGCGATATCCAGATAGGATTTGACCTTCTGGAAATGCGCTTCGCCAATCATCGTTCCCAGACGATTTTGCGGATCAAGCGGGTTGCCTTGCGTCCAGTCGGCAATCTGCGCGGCGATAGCCGCCAGCAGCTGAGGTTTAATCGCCTCCTGCACCAGCAGACGAGAGGTTGCGGAACAGTTCTCTCCCATATTCCAGAATGCGCCATTGAGGATATGCTGCGCGGTCTGCTGCAGGTCCTCGACATCAGCAAATACGATCGCCGGGTTTTTGCCGCCGCACTCGAGGACTACCTTTTTTAGATTCGAGTCTGCCGCATAGCGCAGGAAGCGGCGACCGGTGACGGTGGAGCCGGTAAAGCTGACCATATCCACATCGGCATGCAGCCCGATAGGTTCACCTACCGCCTGGCCCGTCCCGGTGACCACATTAAACACTCCTGCCGGGACGCCGGCCTGAAACGCGAGTTCTGCCACCCGCAGCGTGGTTAACGAGGTTTGTTCCGCCGGTTTAACGATAACCGAGCAGCCAGCGGCCAGGGCTGGGCCGATTTTCCACGCCAGCATCAAGAGCGGGAAGTTCCACGGCAGCACGCAGCCAACGACGCCAATCGGTTCACGAACCACTAGCGCCATCGTCTGGTTGTTGGTTGGCGCGCTATGATCGTATAGCTTATCGATCGCTTCGGCATGCCAGCGCAGGACGTGAACCGTTTCCGGAACGTCGACGGCCAGACACTCGCCCAGCGGTTTACCACTATCAAGGCTTTCAAGCAGCGCCAACTGCTCGGTGTGCTGCTCGATAAGGTCGGCAAGCTTCAGCAAAATCGTTTTACGTTCAGCAGGAGCAACATTCCGCCAATCGCCGCGTTCAAATGCCGCTCGTGCTTTAGCGACGGCGATGTTGACATCGGCTTCATCGCAGGCGGCAATGTGGGCTAATACTTCGCCGGTAGCAGGATTAGTGGTTGCTAAGGTATTGCCAGATTGAGCATCGACGAACCGGCCATCAATAAATGCCCGATTGGGCATCGCAATCTTGTTCGCCAGCGCGATATAGTCATTCAGGGTGCGTGCTGCGCTCATACTCCCTCCTTACTCAGCAAGCGCTGCGGCTACGTTGCGTTTGACATCAGCGATCGTCGCCTGCAGTTTGGCCTTTTCGCTGTCGTCGAGGTCCTGTAGCGGCGCACGTGCCGAACCGGTCGCCAGACCGTTAAGATCGCAGCCGTATTTAATCGCCTGAACAAATTTACCGGCATCAAGGAATTTCATCAGCGGCATCATTGCGGCCATAATTTTACGCCCTTTAGCAAAATCTTTGTCCACTACGCAGGCCTGGTACAGCGCGACGTGTTCAGCAGGAATAAAGTTCGAGCCGGCGCAAACCCAGCTACGCGCGCCCCAGGCGAAGAACTCAAGCGCCAGGTCATCCCAGCCGCAGGAGAGAGCGATGTTAGGGAATTTGCAGGCCAGCAGATGCAGATTATTCATATCGCCGGAGCTTTCTTTGATCGCCACAATATTTTTCGAGCGGCTGACGGCGTTGAAGTAGGTTTCGCCCATCGAAATCCCCATGCGACCGGGATAGTTGTATAACATCGCCGGCAGTTGGGCGGATTCATCAACAACCAAGGCGTGGTGGGCGTTTTCCTGTTCCGTCGGTAAGGCATACGGCGGTGAGGTGATAAGAATGGCATCTGCGCTAATTTCACGCGCGTGTTTGGCATACAGTACCGCGTCTTCGGTGCGAATGGCGCCAGTACCGATAATTAGCGGCAGACGATTAGCCGTCACTTTACGCGCCCGTTCTGCCAGCAGCAGACGCTCCTCAACGGTCTGTGCGTAGTATTCACCAGTAGAGCCGCCGATAATAATTCCGTGCACACCTCCGTCAATTAAGGATTCGAG
>CABUCP010000623.1 GCA_902490055.1 uncultured Klebsiella sp.
GTTTTATTTCCCCCCCCGGTCAGCGCAACGCCGCCGGGGATATTATTTTTATCAGAAATACCTACGCAGATATTCCGTTAGACAAAGAATTGCCATCGCCTGGCCGTACGGCATCGAGGTGAGCGGGATCTCACGATAAAAATCGAGGTTGGAACCCATTCCGGTACCAAATGATGTTTGCAGCAGTTCTCCCTCGGGTGAAATATTGCTTACTATTCCGCGTATTGCTTTTTCAGCTACCTCAGCATATTGCTGGCCGACATACCGCTTACGCACTGCTTTCAGAATGCCGTAGGCGAATCCCGCCGTCGCAGAAGCCTCAAGATAGGAATGGGGATCGTCAAGTAGGGTATGCCACAGACCGCTATCATCCTGGCATTTTGCTAACGCGGCGATCTGCGCATTCAGCACCTGTACCAGGTAACGACGTACCGCACTCCCTTCCGGCAGGTCCACCAGCTCGAGGAAATCCGGGATCACGATAGTGAGCCAGCTGTTGCCGCGCGCCCAGCGCGCCCGGGCAAAGTTATGTTGACCGTCATAATTCCAACCGTGGAACCACAGCCCGGTTTCCCTGTCCATCAGGTTCTGCACGTGTAGCAAGAATTGATAGGTTGCCTCTTCAAGGTACTGCGGGCGGTTAAGCAGCTTGCCTATTTTAGCCAACGGCAACACCGTCATCATCAGCGTGTCATCCCACATCTGCTGATGATTCTCTTCCGCGAGAGTCATATGCTGCATGCCGCCCTGCTCGGTACGCGGCATCTCATGCATCGCCCACTCGGCCCAGCTATCGAGCCACGGTAGATACTCCTGGCGCCCGGTCTCTTCAAAACGGTAAGCCAGCGTCAGGAACGGCGCCATGGTATTAACGTTTTTGGTTGTTGCCCCTTCGGCAAAGCGGTCAGCAAACCAACTGTCGATGATATCGCGCATCGCGGTGTCGCCGGTTTGTTGATAATACTGATAAATGCCGTATAGGCCGACGCCATGAGTCCACTCCCAACCGGCCCAGCCTTTGGTATCGATCACTCGCCCATCGTCCAGCCGCAGTAAAAATTGCCCGCTTTCATCCTTAATATTCACCAGGTTTTGCGTCACGTTACGGATCAGCGCCTGCAGTTCGCTACGCGCGATAAAGCGTTCGGGCTGACAGAGTAATGGGCTATGTTTGACCGGCCAAACTTTCATGTTCTTAACCTCGGGTAAATGTCGAATTCAAAGTGCCGCCCTGATTCAGGCCAGGGGCGGCAGGTTTATTGCGATTCAGGTAACCAATATTGTTATTGCCCCACAGGCAGTCGTATGGCATGCCCGCCAGCATCTCAACCACTGCGCGGTTTTCCGCCGTAGCCAGTTCCGATTGAGCATGGCCGATATCACGCATCTTCAGCGTTTCGGCGCGTAGTACGCTGTGGGTATGTAAATTGAGTTTAAAGCGCAGCGAAACCAGGAAGCCGCAGGCCAGAACCACCAACGTCCCGACGCTGAGGATCAGCAGAATGGTATGGCTGACCCCTTCCGGTTGAATTTTCTGCCCGGAGACAAACCCCGACAGCTGCATGATGATGCCCACCAGCATCACCGCCCCCGCCTGTGATGCCTTACGGGTCAGCGTCATGATGCCGGCAAAAATACCCTCGCGACGCTGGCCGGTGATCACCTCATCAACGTCGGCAATATAGGTGTAGGTATTCCACGGCACGTAGTTAATGCCGCCGCGCCCCAGGCCGGCAATGGCGGAAATCAGCAGCAATAATGAATAGACGTCGCTCAGCCCCGCGTAGTAAAGGACGGCGTAAGAGAGCGAGCTCAGGCCAAACAGCACGACTACCATGCGATAAGAAGGCGCCGGACCAAAGCGGATGCACAGCGGGATCATGGCGATGACGGCGATAAACTGGAAGATGGCCATCGTACCGAGCAGGTTAGAAGCAACGGAGGCCTCCTGCATTAGCACAAAGACCACGTAGTAGGTAAACACGGCGTTGAAAACATCCTGCGCAATATAGCCGCCTAAATACATCCCAAGGTGCTGGCGAAAAATTTTAATCCGCAGCGTGGAACTGAGCTCAATAAACAGCCGGTTAAGGCTTTGCGCGAGGGTTAAGCTATGCTTTTCTTCTTCTGCGCGCAGCGCCGCTTCGGTCCACTCTTCCCGCGGGCGTTCCCAGGTGAAAAACCAGACGAAGGTCAGCATCAACGCACACAGCACGGAGAAAACCAGGCTTGCGTAAAAGAACGAACTGGCGTT
>CABUCP010000624.1 GCA_902490055.1 uncultured Klebsiella sp.
AATCAACTGAAAAAAAGTCGCTTCACGCAGGGAATTATTTTTTGCTTGCTGATACTCAGCACTGCATATTTTTTCAATCAATTGCCGGCACTGTTGCCGGGTATCCGGCGGCAACCAACCATAGCGCGAAGCTTCGGTAGCGGCAAAGTTTTGTAATAAGGGTTCGAGCTCGCGCAAATAGACAAAATCCACCTGCGGATTAATTAATAAATTAATCAACTTGAGCGTGCCGAGCTCATCATAATAATGAATATCGCCAGGTTGTACGTAAAAGACATCACCTTGTTGAATATACAACGGCCGGCCATTAATGACGTGCAGGCCATGCCCCTGCTCAACAATCACTAATTCAGAAAACTCATGGCTATGTTCATGATTATTATCTTCCGGATCGCTGGCATAGATTGCCAGTTTAGCCAGCGGGTCGGTGAAGTAATAGTCAACGGTCAGCGTCATCATCACTCAATGTCCAATACGACGAGGTAGCGAGTGGCACGATAATGCATTTTTTGGGTAGCTACCGGCAAGATTTATCAAATTGTGATCGACAACCGCCTCATCCCTCTATCACTGCCAATGCGGTTGCCGTGTTGGCATTGCCAGAGTGGTTGCCGCTGCCCCCTGCGCTTTATGCTGCGAACACCCTAACTTCGAGGACGCAGTATGTCACAAGCCATGCAACACAACGCCGAGGTCGAGATGACCCGCCATTCGCATTTTTTACGCATTGCGGAGTCGCTAAAACCCGCGCTGCATCGTGAATGTCACGAACCGCAGGCCATTATCGATGCGCAGGCCGATGCCAGCGCGCCGTTCGGCTGGCGGGCGCTGCCGCTCTGTACGCCGCAGCAATTGTCTCAACGAGAATTCACCCGTGGCGATAGCGTCATTGTTGATTTTGGCAGTCACTTTGTCGGCTATCTTGCGCTGGCATGCCATAGCGCTGGCAGCCCCCCCGATGCTCCGGCGCATCTGCGCTTTACCTTTGGCGAAACCCTCAGTGAAGTGTGCGAATCATTTGCTGATTATCAGGGCTGGCTCAGCAGCAGTTGGCTACAGCAGCAGGATTTGTGGATTGACGAACTGCCGGCGGAAATCAAGTTGCCGCGCCGCTACTGCTTCCGCTATCTCAAAGTCGAGGTTAAAGCCGTTTCCAGCAAATACCGTCTGCGCTTCGCGCGCCTTCAGGTCAACGCCGTCAGTTCAGCCCATACCGCCTGCCCGCCATCA
The DNA here is from genome assembly GCA_902490055.1 of uncultured Klebsiella sp. Lineage (GTDB taxonomy): Bacteria > Pseudomonadota > Gammaproteobacteria > Enterobacterales > Enterobacteriaceae > Klebsiella. The sequence goes on from CABUCP010000624.1 coordinate 1,231, forward strand.
ACGACCAACGATCCGCAACTACAGGCGATCGACCAGGTCGCCGTACTGACGCTGAAAAACTGTATGCAAGACGTGTTCGAAGATGGGCCTAAGCGCGACCGTCGCCTGTGGCTTGGCGATCTACGTCTGCAGGCACTGGTTAATGATGTCACTTTCGCTCACCACTCGCTGGTTCGCCGCTGTTTGTATCTGTTCGCTGGCCACACCCGGCAAGACGGGATGGTTTCGGCCAACGTCTTTGTTCAGCCGCAGGTGATTGCCGACGATACCTTTTTATTTGATTATTCGCTGTTTTTCGTCGACGTTCTGTACAACTACCTGCAAAGCACCGGCGATGTCGCCACCGCGGCGGAACTGTGGCCCACCGCCAGACGGCAAGTAGAATTGGCGCTGGCACGCTGCGATGTGCATCACCTGGTTCGCGATAGCGACGACTGGTGGGTATTTATTGATTGGCAGGAAGCGCTAAATAAACAAACCTCGGCTCAGGGTGTTTTAATTTACTGCCTGCAGCGCGCCATCTGGCTGGCCGAACAATTTCAACCCGACCTGACGGCAGGCTACAAAGCGCAATTGCAGCAGCTAAAGCAGGCCGCATTGGATTGCTTATGGGACGAGTCGCAAGGATATTTTATTAGCGGCGCGGCACGCCAGGTCTCCTGGGCATCGCAAATCTGGATGGTGCTGGCCGAGGTTGGCAGCGCTGCGCAACGTGAAGCGCTAATGCGCAATCTGCTGACCGCCCCACCGTGTATCACCATCAATACGCCCTATCTACGTCACCATTTTGTTGCCGCCCTTCTGCAATGCGGCCTGCGTGCCGAAGCCATCAGCGAAATTAAAGCCTACTGGGGCGCGATGATCGATTACGGCGCGGATACCTTCTGGGAGATTTTTGATCCCCAACGCCCTGAGTTTTCCCCTTACGGCAGCACGCTGATTAACAGCTACTGTCATGCGTGGAGCTGTACCCCGGCCTGGTTTATCCGCCAGTTTGGTCTTTAATAACAACGCTAAGCG
>CABUCP010000625.1 GCA_902490055.1 uncultured Klebsiella sp.
CGAAAGAATGTGATCGATGGCAAATACGGAGAACAAAATGGACAAGCATCCAGATGATGTAACGGCGGGCGATAGCGAGCCGTTTAAGGGCGATCCGAACTTTATGGCATCGCTGGCGCGCGGGCTGGAAGTTATTCAGGCTTTCACGCCTCAGCGCCCGGTGCTGTCGATTTCGCAGATCAGCCAGAAGACCGGGATCCCCCGCGCGGCGGTGCGTCGCTGCCTGTACACCCTGAGCAAATTAGGATTTGTGTATGCGGAAGATGGCAAAAATTTCCAGCTACGCCCGCGGATCCTCGCCCTCGGTCACGCCTGGCTGGCTTCGACGCCGCTGGCGCGCTCGGCGCAGCCGGTACTCAAGCATCTGAGCGAAATGCTCAATGAATCCTGCTCCATCGCCACGCTCGATGGCGACGATATTCTGTACATCGCTCGCGCTTCCAGTTCACGGATCATGACAATCGATCTCGATATCGGCAGCCGACTACCGGCGTGGGCGACCTCAATGGGGCGCGTGCTATTAAGCCATCAGTCGGAAGAGCGGCTGAACGACATGCTGGGCCGGGTGACGATGATTCGCTATACCCCGCAGACGGTCGATTCGGTGATTAAGCTGCGCGCGGAGCTAAAACGCGTCCATCAGCAGGGATATGCGTTGAACGATCAGGAGCTGGAAATGGGGCTACGTTCGCTGGCGGTACCGCTGTACAACCCCCAGGGGAAAGTAGAAGCGGCGCTGAACGTTGGCGTTCACGCGGGCCAGATGTCGACCCGCGAAATGCTGGACCGGGTACTCCCGGAGCTGCAAAAAGCCGCCCGCGAGCTGACGCTCTTACTGCGTTAGCGGCTGCGCTTGGCGTGAAGTTCCCAATTCTCCTGCCTGGCTTGCTCCGATTTGCGCAGCGCCACGTAGCATGCCCCGCTGCCGCCGTGATGCGGTAGCGCGGCGCAAAACGCCTGTACCTCAGGCAGTTCTATCAGCCAGCGCGCCAGGTAGCTGCGAATGATATTGGCATGGGATTGGTCGTCACGGCCTTTGCCGTGGATGATGAGCAGATTGCGCAGCCCCTCTTTTTGCGCCTGCATCACGAAAGCGAACAGCATTTGCCGGCACTGCTCGACGGGCTGACGCAGCAGCGACAGACTCGCCTGCTGGTTGTATTTTCCGCGCCGTAGTTTCTCCAGTACCCCGCTTTGCAGCCCTTCACGTTTAAACTCCAGCGGCGCGGCAAGCGGCACAATATCGAGATAACCGGTCGTCAGAAAATTATCGAGCTGTAGGGTATCGAGGCGCTGCGGAGCGCGGGCGTTGCGTTCAGGATGCCAGTGCACGTCGTTGTTGCGTTTCAGAGGCTGGACGTCCTCCATGGCGTCAAGAAACAGGGATTTGTCGTCAAGGTTCATGGTCACTCCTCCAGCGGCTATCGCCAGCTACTATAGCCGCCTCGCGTGCGCCTCTCAACGCGTTTAGCCGCAACCGCTGGCAAATAGCGCAACGCTGGCGATTAAGGAAACAATTGACGGCTTTGACGACGAAACTGGGTGATTAACGAAGCCGTCAACGGCGTCTGTCGGGAATCACGCCGTTGAATCAGATAATAGGTGGCCTTTGGCAACGTTTCGCAAATGGGGATCATCACCAGCTTATCCGCCATCATCGGATCGTTACCCAGTTCGACCGGCAGAATACTGAGAAAATCGCTCTTCACCACCAGGCTAATGCACGAAGAGAAGGTCTCACAGACGATATCAACCTTCGGCACCATGCCAACCTGATTAAACATATCCTGCAGCTGTTTAAAGTAGCTCCCGCGCGGCGTCGGCATCGTCCAGTGGTAATCAAGTAAATCGGCAAGCGACGTCGCCTGCGCCGCCGGATGACCGGCGCGGGCAAATACCGCAAAAGGTTTCTCAAACAGTTTTTCAAAGCTGAATTCATGATCGTACGGACCGGGGTAATAGGTATTGATGGTGAAGTCCAGCTCACCCTGGCGCAGTTCATTAATCATCGCCAACAGCTGCCCTTCCATGATCCGCACCTTGACCAGCGGATGCTGCTGATGAAAGCGGCAAATCACCGACGGCATCAGCGAACGCGCGACGCTGGCGCCGAGACCGATATTAATCTGCCCGGCCTGCTCGCCCTGTCGTTGCAGCAGTTCATCCTGTGCCGCCCGCAGCTCTTCAAGGATCAAGCTCGCATGTTGGTAAAAACTTTCGCCGTTCTCGGTCAACGCCACCCCCTGACT
>CABUCP010000626.1 GCA_902490055.1 uncultured Klebsiella sp.
GGGGATCGGTGACGAGGATAGACATCGCGCCGGAAGCGACGCGAAATCGTATTATGCGCGCTCTACCGCCAGCGCCACGCCCTGACCGCCGCCGATACACAGCGTCGCGAGCCCTTTTCGCGCATCGCGCTTAATCATCTCATGTACCAGCGACACCAGGATACGGCAGCCGGAAGCGCCTATCGGATGACCGAGAGCGATCGCCCCGCCGTTAACGTTTACCCGGCGCTCATCCCATTCCAGCACCCGGCCGACGGAAATCGCCTGCGCGGCAAAGGCCTCATTGGCTTCAATCAAATCCACTTCATCCAGTTGCCAACCCGCGCGCTCAAGACAGCGGCGCGTCGCATGTACTGGCGCAATGCCCATTAGCGCCGGGTCGACGCCAACGCTGGCGAAGGCGCGGATGCGCGCCAGAATCGGCAGCCCCAGCTCCCGGGCTTTGGATTCGCTCATCATCATGACCGCCGCCGCGCCATCGTTGATACTGGAGGCATTGCCCGCGGTCACCGAGCCTAAATGGTCAAACGTCGGTTTCAGGCTGGCGAGCCCTTCAGCGCTGGCATCCACCCGCGGCTGTTCATCGGTATCCACCAGCCGCTCGCGGCCATTATGCTCGGTGGCGATCGGCACGATTTCATCGCGAAAACGTCCGGAGTCGATCGCCCGCCGCGCTTTATGCTGCGAGCTCAGCGCCCACGCATCCTGCAGTTCGCGGCTGATACCATATTCCCGCGCCAGGTTTTCCGCCGTAACGCCCATATGATAATCATTGAAAGCGTCCCACAGGCCATCGTGAACCAGGCTGTCGATAAGCTGGCTGTTACCCAACTGCGCGCCGGTACGGCTATCGGTCAGTACGTGGGGCGCGCGGCTCATATTTTCCTGACCGCCGGCGATAACCACATCGGCTTCGCCGCATTGGATCGCCTGAGTCGCCAGATGCAAAGCCTTGAGGCCGGAGCCGCAAACGTCGTTGATGGTAATCGCTGATACGGTGTTCGGCAGACCGCCGCGGATCGCCGACTGCCGCGCCGGATTCTGCCCGGTACCGGCGGTCAACACCTGGCCGAGGATCACTTCATCAATAGTCTGCGGATCGATCCCGCTCCGTTCGACTAACGCTTTCACGACCACGCTGCCCAACTCCACCGCCGAGTGACGCGCCAGCGTCCCCTGAAAACAGCCGATTGGCGTACGCAACGCGCCGACGATCACGACATCTTTCATCCTTTACCTCTGCCCGAGCCTCTGCGCAAAGAAACATCAATAGAGCCGTTATAGTAGAGAATTGTTATCAAAAAATTTCGCAATTGTTTAAAAAAAGTGAGGCGGTTCACAAAGATTGGCGACGGGATTATCGCTTCTGTCCTTCCAGGTGCTGACGTAGCCAGCTTCCGGCCTCTCCCAACGGCGCCCGCTTGTTCCACAGCAGATCGACAGAGATTGACCGCGGCCAGCCGGCAATATCCAACGCGATTAGCTTACCGATACCGGAGAACTCTTCCACCAGCGCACAGGGTAAAATGCACCAGCCAAAGCCCTGCACCGCCATACTGAGCAGCAGTAAATAGTTGGGCGCCGACCACACCTGCCCGCGCGAAGGGTCGGGCGCGCGCTCAAGATAGGTGCTAAGACGCAGTTCGCGCCAGCCGTGCAAATCATCCCAGAACACCCGCCCCTGGCTCGCCAGCGGGTGGCTCGGCGCGACGTAAATACCCATTGAGGTTTGCAGCGGCAGACGCATGCTGCCGATCTCCATGGGATAGCTATCTCTGGCTTCAATTAATCCGACCTGCGCGCGCTCTTTTTGCAGCAGATCCACCACATCCTCATCTTCACCAATCAGGCATTCGAACTCGGTATGCGGAAACCGGCGATCGAACTGCTCCAGCAAATCTTCCAGCACATCCGGGTGCAGGGTATCGGACAGCACGAAAGTCAGCCGCGGTTCGGTATTGCCGGAGAGCGATTGCGCCAGTTCATCCAGGCGCGAACTCGCGGCAAGAATCGCTCTCACATAGCCCAGCACCTGCTCTCCCTGAGCGGTGAGCGTCGGCTGGCGGGTGGAACGATCAAACAGCACCACCCCAAGATCGGTTTCGAGATTCGAAATGGCGGTACTGATGGTGGACTGGCTTTTACGCATCCGTCGCGCTGCGGCGGAGAACGAACCGCTGGCGGCGGCTTCTACAAAGGCGGTAAGAGCTTCGGGAGAATAATGCATGACCTATCTACTTTAT
>CABUCP010000627.1 GCA_902490055.1 uncultured Klebsiella sp.
CCCGGGCAGGGGCGAGTTTGAGGTTAAGTAAGACATGAGACTGACATCTAAAGGGCGTTATGCCGTGACCGCAATGCTTGACGTTGCGCTCAACTCTGACACGGGCCCGGTTCCGTTGGCAGATATTTCAGAGCGTCAGGGAATTTCGCTTTCCTATCTGGAACAGCTGTTCTCTCGCCTGCGTAAAAATGGACTGGTATCCAGCGTTCGTGGACCAGGCGGCGGTTACCTGTTAGGTAAAGAAGCTGGTAGCATCGCCGTAGGCGAAGTGATCAGCGCCGTAGACGAATCCGTTGACGCCACCCGTTGTCAGGGTAAAGGCGGCTGCCAGGGTGGCGATAAGTGTCTGACTCACGCGCTGTGGCGCGATCTGAGTGAGCGTTTGACCGGTTTCCTGAACAACATTACGCTGGGCGAACTGGTGAATAACCAGGAAATCCTCGATGTTTCCGGTCGTCAGCACAATCATGAATCTCAGCGTACGACTCGTAATCAGGACGCGATTGACGTAAAACTGCGCGCCTAGCACGAGGCTTAGTTTCAGCTTGCGGCTCACGGGCTGCAAGATGAAACAGCAGGGTAGATAGCAATAATAAAAGATTTTCAGAATCAGGCCGGGATGTTGAGACATCTCGTGTACTCGGTCGTACATCAAGCCGGTTGCCTGGTTCCTTGCATTGAGTGATGTACGGAGTTTAAGAGAAATTACCGATTTATCTCGATTACTCCGCAACAACGCCGGTGGACCCGCGTGTTGCCGAGAAAATGATGCAGTTCCTGACCCTGGACGGGACCTTTGGTAACCCGGCCTCACGTTCTCACCGTTTCGGTTGGCAGGCTGAAGAGGCGGTAGATATCGCCCGTAATCAGATTGCCGAACTGGTCGGCGCCGATCCGCGCGAAATCGTCTTTACCTCCGGCGCAACGGAATCCGATAACCTGGCGATTAAAGGTGCAGCCAACTTTTATCAGAAAAAAGGCAAGCACATCATCACCAGCAAAACCGAGCATAAAGCGGTACTGGATACCTGCCGTCAGCTCGAGCGCGAAGGTTTCGAAGTCACCTATCTTGCTCCGCAGAGCAACGGTATTATCGATCTGAAAGAGCTGGAAGCGGCGATGCGTGACGACACCATTCTGGTTTCCATCATGCACGTGAACAACGAAATCGGCGTGGTGCAGGATATCGCTACCATCGGCGAAATGTGCCGCGCTCGCGGTATCATTTACCACGTTGACGCCACCCAGAGCGTGGGCAAATTGCCTATCGATCTGAGCCAGCTGAAAGTTGACCTGATGTCCTTCTCCGGTCACAAAATTTATGGCCCGAAAGGTATCGGCGCGCTGTACGTTCGCCGTAAGCCGCGTATCCGTATCGAAGCGCAAATGCACGGCGGCGGTCACGAGCGCGGCATGCGTTCCGGCACCCTGCCAGTCCACCAGATCGTCGGTATGGGCGAAGCTTACCGTATCGCGAAAGAAGAGATGGAAAGCGAAATGGCGCGCCTGCGCGGCCTGCGCGACCGTCTGTGGAACGGCGTGAAAGATATGGAAGAAGTCTACCTGAACGGCGACCTCGAGCAGGGCGCGCCGAACATTCTCAACGTCAGCTTCAACTATGTTGAAGGCGAGTCGCTGATTATGGCGCTGAAAGACCTGGCGGTTTCTTCCGGTTCAGCCTGTACTTCCGCGAGCCTTGAGCCATCCTACGTGCTGCGCGCGTTAGGCATGACTGATGAACTGGCGCACAGTTCTATTCGTTTCTCTTTAGGTCGTTTCACTACCGAAGAAGAGATTGACTACACCATTAATCTGGTTCGTAACTCCATCGGCCGTCTGCGCGACCTTTCTCCACTGTGGGAAATGTTCAAGCAGGGCGTGGATCTGAACAGTATTGAATGGTCACATCATTAATCGGTATACCCGTCATACTTCAAGTTGCAGATGCGTTGGCCGCGCTCGCTCACCCCAGTCACGTACTTATGTACGCTCCTGGGGATTTGCTCCCTTGCCGCCTTCCTGCAACTCGAATTATTTAGGGTACACATAAGGAGAATTCATCATGGCATACAGCGAAAAAGTCATCGATCATTACGAAAACCCGCGCAACGTCGGTTCCTTCGACAACAGCGACGACAGCGTTGGTAGCGGCATGGTTGGCGCGCCGGCGTGCGGCGACGTCATGAAGTTGCAGATTAAAGTCAACAATGAAGGTATCATTGAAGACGCGCGCTTTAAGAC
>CABUCP010000628.1 GCA_902490055.1 uncultured Klebsiella sp.
ATGATCAAAAAAATGGCCTTGTTTGCAGCAGTCCGTGACGATATTGCGTAAACTTTAAAAACTTTACCAACTCGCTGTTTCTTTAAGGTCATTTGTACGCTTTACTCACCGCCTTGTGCTGTGCGGCAAGAGTGTTGCGGCATATTTTGTTTGGAAAGGATACTTGGGTGGCTCTTATGACGCATGATGCTTTTTCCCTTCGCGGCCTCGCGGCAGGCTGCGCGCTTTTACTTCTCGTGGCGCCTGCGGTGCAGGCGGCGGACCAACTTCCCGATGCGCCTTCGATTGATGCGCGAGCCTGGATTCTGATGGACTATGCCAGCGGCAAAGTGCTCAGCGAAGGCAACGCCGACGAGAAACTTGACCCGGCAAGCCTGACGAAAATCATGACCAGTTATGTTGTGGGCCAGGCGCTGAAAGCAGGCAAAATCAAACTGACCGACACGGTCACCGTTGGCCGCGATGCATGGGCCACCGGTAACCCGGCGTTGCGCGGCTCTTCCGTGATGTTCTTGAAACCGGGAATGCAGGTTTCGGTTGAGGACCTCAACAAAGGCGTGATTATCCAGTCCGGCAACGACGCCAGCATCGCCATCGCCGACTACGTCGCCGGTAGCCAGGATTCGTTTGTTAACCTGATGAACGGCTATGCGCAGAAAATTGGCCTGACTAACACCACCTTTAAAACCGTCCACGGCCTGGACGCGCCGGGGCAGTTCAGTACCGCCCGCGATATGGCGCTGCTGACCAAAGCGATGATCCACGATGTGCCGGAAGAGTACGCGGTGCATAAGGAAAAAGAGTTTACCTTCAATAAAATTCGCCAGCCGAACCGCAACCGTCTGCTGTGGAGCACCAACCTCAACGCTGATGGGGTAAAAACCGGCACCACCGCCGGGGCGGGCTACAACCTGGTCTCTTCCGCGACCCAGGGCGATATGCGCCTTATCGCGGTAGTGCTGGGCACTAAAACCGACCGTATCCGCTTTAACGAGTCCGAAAAACTGCTGACCTGGGGCTTCCGTTTCTATGAAACCGTCACTCCAATCAAACCGGATGCAACCTTTATCTCCCAGCGCGTATGGTTTGGCGACAGTAATGAAGTCAAACTGGGCGCCGGCGAAGCCGGTTCGGTCACTATCCCGCGTGGCCAACTGAAAAACCTGAAAGCAAGCTACAACCTGACCGAGCCGCAGCTCACCGCGCCGCTGGCGAAAGGACAGGTGGTGGGCACCATCGACTTTAAACTTAACGATAAAACCATCGAGCAGCGTCCGCTGGTGGTGATGGAAGAAGTGAAAGAGGGCGGGTTCTTCAGCCGCATGATCGACTTCGTGCTGATGAAACTGCACGGCTGGTTCGGCAGCTGGTTCTCTTAAGAGACAGGCCGCGCCCTGCGGGGCGCGGTTAGTACAATAGCGAGATTTGCTTTTCTTTCGCCAGCGCCAGCAGGTCGTCATCTGGACGAACGTCGCTGGCGATGACATCAAACCGCGATAATTCCCCCATCCGCGCCGGCCGCACTTTACCAAACTTACTATGATCGACCACCAGTACGTGGTAGCGAGCGTGGTTCATCGCCCAGTGTTTCACCGGCAGCTCTTCGAGGTTATAACAGGTCGCGCCCTGCTCGCAGTCGATACCGGCGGCGGAATAGAAGGCGATGTCCGGGCTGAGATGGCTTAAGGTGTCCTGCAGGCTTAGCGGCAGAAAAATGGCGTTGCTGGCGTGGAATTCGCCGCCGCAGAGGATAGCGCGACACTGCGGTTTTTCCTGCAGGGCAAGGAAGGTATTCAGCGAGTAGCAAACCCCGGTAAACGGCAGATCGTTACCGATGGCGTCGATAATCCACGGCGTAGTCGTACCGCAGTCAAAAAAGGCCATCTGATGCGCTTCGAGCAGCCCGGCGGCATGACGCGCGGCGCGGCGCTTTTCATCGACAAGGCGGGTTTTCTGGTCGCTCAGCAGATAGTGCGTTGCGCTGCGCGGCTCGAGCACAATGTAACCGCCCAACAGCACGACCGGGCCGCTGTGGCCGTTTAAATCGCGACGAATGGTCATTTCCGACACGCCAAGCAGCGATGCTGCTTCCTTCAGATGGAGTTTATCGCTGCGCTTGAGTGCCTGAATGAGCTGGTTGATACGTTCGTCACGACGAGTTTCCATATACCCTCTGAGCTAAAATCGCCCTGCAATGGCAGGGCGTCAGACTGCTGACAAAGAAGGAAAAAGC
>CABUCP010000629.1 GCA_902490055.1 uncultured Klebsiella sp.
GATCGGGTAGCCAGCTATCCGGGACGGTTAATTTCAGCATCTGGGCGGATTGATCGTAGGCCACCTTCACGTCGGCTATCTGGCCAACATCGACCAGCGTTTGGTCGCCATTTACCGGGATCCACATCTGCTTCAGTGTCGTTGCGGAGACCCAAAAATGATCGTTTACCACTTTGACCGGCACGGTTCCTACGGGAGTATTGCCGTTAACGGAAATACCCAGATACAGCACGTACTCCTGCTGCTGGCTGAGCGCAGCAGCAGGTGCGGGTATAGCATCATAGGTCGCTGACCAGGCGGTTGCCGTAGCCATCGCCAGCAGTCCACCGGTCCCGAGGAGGAGCTTCATGGTTAACGCGCTGCCGGAATTTCCACCGCCTGACTATTATCAGTTAATTTCGCAAACAGGCGCATGCCGGATGCGTTCGTCGCGCGACCTGACGTTGGGAAACAGACGCGACGTTTGGCCAGCACATAACCCAATAAACCCTGAGTTTGTTCGATCTGCGGTTTTCCTGCGGATGTTGCCCAGTAGACATTGCTTAATCTGGCGTGCTGATTCCCGGCATTGTTAATGCACAGATTTTGCCCGCTAAGGGACCAGTTAAGCGCAGTACGTATTGGTTCAACGCTGCTTTCCGGCTTCAGCGGCTCGGCTCCCTGCCCGTAGGTAAACAGCGGCAGCACATAGCGCATGCGCATATTGAGGCCCGCGGCGCTTTTGGCGGTTTGTTTTACCGGCTGCGCCGCAGGAATTTCATCAATCACAATTCGGTATGATTTTTCCTCACCGCTGGCGACCGGCGACACGCGCATCAGGCGGATGAGTTGACGTTGTCCCGGCTGCACATTGGCAAAGGGCGGACTGGCGACTATTGCGCTTTGATCGGCATAAACATCTTTGGATTCATTTTGATCCCAGCCAAAGGTGCGCAGTTGTAAATTCACTGCCGTGGCGCCGCGGTTTTCCAGCCACAGTTCTGAGCCTTTCTCACTGGCGCTGATGGTTTGAAAGATGGGCCAGACCAGCACCGAGCTGGCGCCCCAGGCTCCAGAGCCTATTGATGAACTCAGCAAAATTACAGCAATGCTACGACGAATCATAATTAACCTGTCTTATTTTAATAGGTCAGCGTGACCGTAACGGTATCGGTATATGAACCCTGCGCCGGGAAGCCATTCGTGGCAAAAAGGCGGCCATAAACCGTATAGGTTTGCGTAGTGTTAGGGAATGAAGCAACGCTGTAGGCTTGGGCGCCGGTGCCCCAAACGATAGAGCGGTTAGCATCCTGAAAAAGCTGATAAGCCAGCGTATTGCCGCTGCCGTTGGACATAAAACGTTGCGACGATGAGCCGCCGTTGACGCCGTAGTCGAGCGCCATGGTGATTGCCATCCCCGGCGTACACGCCACGATAATAGAGCCAGCCCCTGCGGAGCTGGCGACATCAACGTTGCTATACAGCGATGACATGGAGCCAAAGTTTAAGGTGCCAAAGTCAGCGCCTGGCGTGCCGGTTCCGCTGCCAAGCAGGCAGCCGGTAGTGATCTGCGCCGTCACTTTAAAGCTTTTCTGCGCCGTGTCGGCCAATACGCATGTTGCTGAGAAAAATAAACATAACAGCCAAATAATACGCCGCATGACGTCCGTTTCTCCTGACCGTTACCAGGTTAATGTCGCAGTCACCATATCCTGGTAAAAACCGGCGGCGGGGGCGGTCACGCCACCTTGATCGGCTGGCAGCACTCGGGCATAAATTGGAATTTCCTGGGCAAGACCTGTACCTGTAATACCGATTCCGGCACTGGTAAATTCAGCCTGACGGGTACTATTTGAGTAAAGTCGGTAGGCAATTTGATCGCCATCGGCGCTTTCCATTTTGCGTAGTGTGCCAGCGCCCATATGCAGACCGTTATTTAACGTCAGCGTTGCCGGGAGATTATTGCTACAGACGATAGAAACCGCGTTGGCGCCGCCGCTGCCGATCAGTTTGCTATCAATGGCGTTAATCAGGTCGCTGTAAGTACCGAAATCAATGGTGCCCCAGCTGTTAACGCCGTTGGCGCTGGAACCATTGGTGACGGTACAGCCGGAACCGATAGTGAGCTGTACGCCAACCTGGCCGGATAAGGTGCCGGTGGTTAGCCCTGCTGCATTGACCGACTGCGTCTGGAGGAGGAGCGCCGTTGCCATAAAGCCGCCAAGCAAACTATGTGAAAAGGTTTTGACGTT
>CABUCP010000630.1 GCA_902490055.1 uncultured Klebsiella sp.
AATCATGTTGTTTGACGGAAGGACCTCTGTCGTGGAAATGTCTTATGGCCGCGCCCTGTGGCGCAATTTTCTTGGCCAGTCGCCGGACTGGTACAAGCTCACCCTGATTATCTTTTTAGTGGTTAATCCGCTGGCGTTTTATCTTCACCCCTTTGTCGCCGGTTGGCTGCTGGTGGTGGAGTTTATCTTTACCCTGGCGATGGCGCTGAAGTGCTACCCGCTGCTTCCGGGCGGTCTGCTGGCGATTGAGGCGGTGCTGATCGGCATGACCAGCCCCGAGCATATTCGCGAAGAGATCGCCAATAACCTCGAAGTCCTGCTGCTGCTGATGTTTATGGTGGCCGGGATCTACTTCATGAAGCAGCTATTGCTGTTTATCTTTACCCGCCTGCTGTTGGGGATCCGCAGTAAAATGCTGCTGTCGCTGGCCTTCTGCCTGGCCGCTGCTTTTCTCTCCGCCTTCCTGGACGCGCTCACCGTCGTAGCGGTAGTTATCAGCGTGGCGGTCGGTTTTTACGGCATCTATCATCGCGTGGCCTCCGCGCGGCCGGATGACAACGATATGTTGGATGACAGCCATATCGACCAGCACTACCGCGATGTGCTTGAGCAGTTCCGCAGCTTCTTACGCAGCCTGATGATGCATGCCGGGGTCGGTACCGCGCTCGGCGGCGTGATGACCATGGTCGGCGAACCGCAGAACCTGATTATTGCTAAAGCCGCCGGCTGGCACTTCGGCGAGTTCTTCATCCGTATGGCGCCGGTAACCCTACCGGTGATGGTATGCGGGCTCGTTACCTGCCTGCTGCTGGAGAAATTCCGCCTGTTCGGCTATGGCGAACCGCTGCCGGTACCGGTACGTAAAGTCCTGCAGGATTTCGACGACCGAAGCCGCCAGAGCCGCAGCCGCCAGGATCGCCTGCGTCTTATCGCCCAGGGCGTCATTGGCGTCTGGTTGATTGCCGCGCTCGCCCTGCATCTGGCGGAAGTCGGCCTGATTGGACTCTCGGTTATCGTGCTGGCCACCACCTTCTCCGGGGTGACCGACGAGCATGCTATCGGCAAAGCCTTCACCGAAGCGCTGCCGTTTACCGCTCTGCTGACGGTCTTTTTCGCCATCGTAGCGGTAATTATCGACCAGCATCTGTTTGCTCCGGTGATCGAGTTCGTCCTTCAGGCATCGCCGCATGCGCAACTATCGCTGTTCTATCTGTTTAATGGCCTGCTTTCGTCTATTTCCGATAACGTCTTTGTCGGCACGGTGTACATCAACGAGGCCAAAACAGCGCTGGAACACGGTGTGATTAGCCTACAGCAGTTTGAAATGCTGGCGGTGGCGATCAACACCGGTACTAACCTGCCTTCCGTCGCCACTCCTAACGGCCAGGCGGCATTCTTGTTCCTGCTGACCTCGGCGCTGGCGCCGCTGATCCGCCTCTCCTATGGCAGAATGGTATGGATGGCGCTGCCGTATACCCTCGTGCTGACGCTGGTCGGCCTGCTGTGCGTTGAATCGTTACTCATGCCGGCCACCCAATGGATGCTTAGCCACGGCTGGCTGACCACGCCGGTACTGCCGTAATATCGTCATGCGCTACCCGGCCGCCGTCCCGGGTAGTGCATATTCATTTACGTAATATTTTCCGACTAGCAGATGGCGTCGCTGCGGTTTTCGTTTACACTGCCATGATTTAGCATGTTCCAGGGAAATGATTATGTTGCAATACTTAAACCAGTGCTCAAGGGGACGCGGCGCCTGGCTCCTGATGGCGTTAACCGCTTTTATACTTGAATTAGTGGCGCTATGGTTCCAGCACGTGATGCTGCTGCAGCCCTGCGTGTTGTGTATTTACGAACGCTGCGCTCTGTTTGGCATTATGGGCGCAGGCCTGGTGGGCGCTATCGCGCCGAAGACCCCGCTGCGTTACGTCGCATTGCTGATCTGGCTGTACAGCGCGCTGCGCGGTTTACAGCTGGCGTGGGAGCACACCATGATTCAGCTGCACCCTTCCCCGTTCCAGACCTGCGATTTCGCCGCTCGCTTCCCGACGTGGCTGCCGCTGGATAAATGGTTGCCGCAGGTATTCGTCGCCACCGGCGACTGCGCGGTACGCCAGTGGGAATTCCTGACGCTCGAAATGCCGCAGTGGCTGGTGGGCATTTTTGCCGCCTACCTGGTCATCGGTGTGCTGGTCGTTATCGCTCAGCCATTCAAAGCCAAAAAACGC
>CABUCP010000631.1 GCA_902490055.1 uncultured Klebsiella sp.
AATTTGTAAATCTCCCGTTACCCTGATAGCGGATTTCCCTCAGTAATCACAATGGAACCTCGTCATGTTTGAGAACATTACAGCCGCCCCTGCCGACCCTATTCTGGGCCTGGCCGATCTGTTTCGTGCCGATGACCGCCCAGGCAAAATCAACCTCGGAATTGGTGTTTATAAAGATGAGACCGGTAAAACGCCTGTTCTAACCAGCGTAAAAAAAGCCGAGCAATATCTGCTGGAAAATGAAACCACCAAAAACTACCTGGGTATTGATGGTATTCCGGAATTTGGTCGTTGCACTCAGGAGCTGCTGTTCGGTAAAGGAAGCTCAATCATTAGCGATAAGCGCGCCCGCACCGCCCAGACCCCAGGCGGCACCGGCGGCCTGCGCGTGGCGGCGGACTTCCTCGCCAAAAACACCGACGTTAAACGCATCTGGGTAAGCAATCCGAGCTGGCCAAACCATAAAAGCGTCTTCGGCGCCGCCGGCCTGGAAGTGCGCGAATATACCTACTACGATGCCGCCAACCACCAACTCGATTTCGACGGCCTACTGGCTAGCCTGAATGAAGCGCAGGCGGGCGACGTGGTGCTGTTCCACGGCTGCTGCCATAACCCTACCGGTATCGATCCGACGCTGGAACAGTGGCAACAGCTGGCGCAGATGTCGGTTGAAAAAGGCTGGCTGCCGCTGTTTGACTTTGCCTATCAGGGCTTCGCCCGCGGTCTGGAAGAAGACGCCGAAGGCCTGCGCGCGTTTGCCGCGCTGCATAAAGAGCTGCTGGTCGCCAGCTCCTATTCGAAAAACTTCGGTCTGTACAACGAGCGCGTTGGCGCCTGTACGTTGGTTGCCGCCGATCAAGAAACTGTCGATCGCGCCTTCAGCCAGATGAAAGCGGTCATTCGCGCCAACTACTCCAACCCGCCGGCGCATGGCGCTTCCGTGGTCGCGACAATCCTCAGCAACGACGCGCTGCGCGCGATCTGGGAACAGGAATTGACCGATATGCGTCAGCGCATTCAGCGCATGCGTTTGTTGTTCGTGAATACTCTGCAGGAGAAAGGCGCGAACCGCGACTTTACCTTCATCACTAAACAAAACGGCATGTTCTCGTTCAGCGGCCTGACCAAAGAACAGGTACTGCGTCTGCGCGAAGAGTTCGCCATTTATGCTGTTGCTTCAGGGCGTATCAACGTCGCGGGCATGACCCCGGACAACATGGCGCCGCTGTGCGAAGCCATCGTCGCCGTACTGTAATTCTCAGCCCTAACGCTGACTCGTCCTCAGTAAGAAAAAGGCCGCTAACGCGGCCTTTATATTTCCTTGAGGTCCGATATTACCAGACCGGCATTTCATCCTGCAGGAACGGGTTGTGCAGGCGCTCATAGCCGAGCGTCGACAGCGGGCCGTGACCCGGGATAAACGTGACGTCATCGCCCAACGGCAGTAGCTTACGTTTAATCGCGTCAATCAACTGGCCATGGTCGCCGCGCGGGAAGTCGCTGCGCCCTACTCCGCCCTTGAAAATCACATCACCGGAAATCAGCAGACGGGAGGCATCGTCGAAGAAAACCACGTGTCCCGGAGTATGGCCAGGACAGTGCAGCACCTGCAAAGAGATGTTGCCGACGGTTACCACATCGCCTTCGCTTAGCCAGCGATCCGGCTGCAGGGGCTGGCATTCATCCAGCCCAAACATCCGGCTTTGCGCCGGTAAACCTTCCAGCCAGAACTCATCTTCTTTTTCCGGTCCGATAATCGGCACGCCGTAGTGTTGCGCCAGCTCCGCTGCCGCGCCCACGTGATCCAGATGACCATGAGTCAGCAGGATCTGCATCAGGCTTACGCCTGCCGCCGCCACTTCCTCCTTGATACGCTCGGCGTCGCCGCCGGGATCGACAAGGGCGGCAAGCCGGGTTTGCTCACACCAAATCAAAGAACAGTTCTGGGCGAACGCTGTGACCGGAATAATACGATAGTTCATGATGCTCCTTTCGTTACCAGTGCCGTACTGGACCGGTATCAATATGCACAAAGTTGCTACGTGGGTAGTATCCTACACCACCTGCGCGCATAGATAACGCCGCTTTGCGAATATTGCTTAAGGCAACGCCTTCAATATGGAAATCCATGGCCTGACCTTTGGTGTGATAGCTGTGTTTCGCTACACCACGGCTTCGTGCGCGAAGTTCATCATTGGTATCGACGGAGCGATAACCGGAGATGAGCT
>CABUCP010000632.1 GCA_902490055.1 uncultured Klebsiella sp.
ATCGGATATCTGGAATGCGACGGTGGGAAAAGCTACAATAACTCAGATTAATATTGGCTGAGATAAGTGAATGGCATTTTACAGTTCCGGAGTTGAGTACGGCATCCATAGCCTGATGTGTATGGTGGACAGCAAAGGCGACGCCCGCGACATGAGCGTGCGCGAGATCGCCGAGCTGCAAAACGTGCCTTACGACTATCTGGCCAAGATTTTTACCCGCCTCTCCAAAGCGGGCCTGGTGCGCAGCATTGAAGGCAAGGGCGGTGGTTTTCAGCTCGCCAGAGCGGCTGAACACATCACCGTGCTGGATGTCGCTAACGCCATCGACGGTGAAAAGCGTATTTTTGAATGCCGGGAGATCCGCCAGCGGTTAGCGGTGTTTGACGAGCAGCCGCCGCAGTGGGCCTGCGAAGGTATTTGCGGCGTGCGTTCGGTGATGGATATGGCGCAGCAGCGGATGGAAGAGGCGCTGGGCCAGCATACGATCCTCGACCTGGCGCGCAAGATGTACCGTAA
The DNA here is from genome assembly GCA_902490055.1 of uncultured Klebsiella sp. GTDB lineage: Bacteria > Pseudomonadota > Gammaproteobacteria > Enterobacterales > Enterobacteriaceae > Klebsiella. The sequence goes on from CABUCP010000632.1 coordinate 517, forward strand.
AGCGCCGGATGAGTTTGTGATTGAAGTACAGGAATGGATTGCGGCGCGTAAGAGCTAAAAGACTTGCCCCGGCGGTTGTCGCCGGGGCGGTTAACGGTTACTCGGCGCTCGCCGGGGTATTAATCATTCGGTTCAGCCATGGCACCATAAAGGCCATTACCACCGTGACCGCCAGGGTCACGAGGCCAATTTTACTGAATACATTGGTGTAAACAGGCAGCGTCTGCAGCGGGTCGGTGATGTTTTCCGGCACCGCGGTGAAGGTTGCGACGTAGCCGCCCATCAGGAAAGCGGCGGCCTGAGTCAGGAACCACATCCCGAGAATAAAGCCCATCAAGCGTTGCGGAACCAGCGCGGCGACCATTGCCAGCCCCAGGGCGCTAATCAGCAGCTCGCCCAGGCTCTGGAACAGATAGACCAGCACGATAAACCACGGCGAGGTTAACCCCTGCGGGTCGGCAAACCACATCCCCGAGGCGGCGGCAGTCAGGAAGCCTAGCGCGCAGAGGAACATGCCGAGGGTAAATTTCATCGGCATCGTCAGGTCTTTACCTTTGTTGCCAAGACGGGTGTAGATAGCCGCCAGCACCGGGCTTGCAACCACGACCCAGAACGGATTCAGCGCCTGGAAGCTGACCGGGTTAATGGCGATGCCAAGGATTTCGTGATGCACGTTATTGATGGCGAAGAAGTTCAGCGAGGTCGGCATCTGGGCATACAGGACATAAAACACCACCGCTTCGAGCATCAGGATGAAGGCGACGAACATCTTGTTGCGGCCGGTTTTATCGAGGCGGAAGGCTTCGCGGAAGAAGAAAATCGTCACTACGATGGATAGCACGATCAGCACCAGATTGGCGATTTTGACGTTATGCATCAGCCAGGCGCAGAGGAAAATCATCACCACCGTACCGACCAGCACATACAGCAGATTACGGAAACTCAGCGGCTGATGATCCGGGGTTGAACCGATATCTTTCACCATGCCGCGGCAGGCGAAGTAGACCAGCAGCGCGACGATAATCCCGGCGCCGCACAGGTTGTAGGTCACCGCGTAGCCGAACTTATCGGCAATGACCGGTGCCAGCGACAGCGACAGCAGCGAGCCGATGTTAATCGACATATAAAACAGGGTGAAGGCGCCGTCGAGACGGGCGTCTTTCGGCGGATAGCATTTTGACAGCAGGCTCGCCGGGTTGGCTTTAAAAAGCCCATTACCGACGGCGATGGTACCGAGCGCGATAAAGATTAGATCCGGTTTGAGCAACGATAGACCGGTCATAAAGTAGCCGATAGCCAGCACAATGGCGCCGAGCACCAGCGTACGTTTGGTGCCCAGCAGATGGTCGCCGACATAGCCGCCAATGGAAATCAGGCCATAGACCAGCGCCGCAAAGGCGCCAAAAGTGATGAATGCCTGCTCCTGAGAGAAGCCAAGCTGTTTAACAAAGAAGACCGCCAGGATGCCCTGGACGCCGTAATAACCAAAACGCTCCCATAACTCTACAAAAAAAATCATGAAGAACGGACGAGGTTGCTGCAGCAAGCCCGTAGGTGCAGTAGTTTTCATATTCCTTCGCCTTTTAGTGCTATCCCGAAAAGTATGAACGCGTCTGCCAAAACGCGCTGAAAAAGTCTGATGACCCGTAATGATGCGGTCATTGGCTGAATGTATAGATTATTATATAGATAATATTTCTAAT
>CABUCP010000633.1 GCA_902490055.1 uncultured Klebsiella sp.
GGGGTTGTGTTTGGCGCATTTGCAGGCGCTGTTTTCTACATAGCGTCATCATCTGACCTTAGCGCCACACGACGACTGGCATATTTTATCGTCTCATATATTGCCGGGATCCTTTGCTCTGGTCTGGTTGGCTCAAAACTATCGGCCCTGACTGGATATAGCGATAAACCTCTGGACGCCATCGGTGCCGTAATCGTTTCTGCGTTAGCCGTTAAAATCCTGACGTTCCTGAATAACCAGGATGTCGGCTCGCTGGTGGCGCTGATAACGCGCCGGGGAGGTTCAGGTGGTCCTAAATGATCCAACAGCAACAATTAATGCACTGATTTGCGCTGGCGTGGTGGTTACTCTGATGTTTTATCGTCGTGGTGGATCACGTCATCGCGAATGGGTGTCACGTCTGGCATGGCTGATTACCGTCATTTATAGCTCGGTACCGTTTGCTTATTTGTGTGGGATTTACCCCCACGCATCCTGGCTAACGATCGCAGCCAATTTCCTTATTCTCACCGCGCTTGTCTCCGTTCGGGGTAACGTAGCGCGCCTGGTCGATACTCTGAGGCACTAATGGATCAATCTCAATTTCAGCTGGCGGCTGGTATAAGCGCCGGGTTAACTGCGCGTTGGTTTCCGCACATCACAGCTGCGATGAAAGAATTTGGCATCACAACTGCCGTCGATCAGGCGATGTTCATTGCTCAATGTGGGCATGAAAGCCTGGGTTTTTCCCAACTGGTGGAAAGCTTCAATTATAGCGTTTCTGGTTTAGCCGGGTTCGTTCGAGCAGGGCGTTTAACTGAAGACCAGGCAAAAGCGCTGGGCCGCCGGCAGGGTGAACCATCTTTGCCATTGGCGCGACAGCGCGCTATCGCAAATCTGGTTTATAGCAAGCGTAACGGTAACAAAGGGCCGGGTGATGGTTGGCTATATCGTGGACGCGGCATTATTCAGATAACCGGGTTGGCGAATTATCGCGATTGCGGCAATGGCCTCAAGGTCGACCTTGTTACTCAGCCAGAACTGCTTGCGAATGATGCCTATGCAGCCAGAAGCGCCGCCTGGTTCTTTACTACCAAAGGTTGCCTGAAATATCCGGGCGACTTAACTCGCGTAACCCAAATAATCAACGGTGGCCAGAACGGCATTGATGATCGACGTGCGCGATTCCTGAAAGCGAAATCGATATTGGTGGGGTAAGCATGGGATTAGAAGCTATCGCCGGGCTGGTGGTTGTTATCCTGGGAGTTATTTCCGCTGCATTCGGGTTAGGCCACGCGCGCGGAACCAATAAAGCGGAGGCGAAAGCCGAGCAGCAACGCATTGAAGATAATGCCGCCGGTAGTATCGCCGCGGCTGAACGGAAAGCGGAAGTTACCCAAGAGGCCAGCGATGTACAGCAGACTGTTAGCCATATGCCTGATGACGATGTTGATCGCGAGCTGCGCGAAAACTTTACCCGCCCCGGCGGTGGTTGATACGGCCTGCAACTGGGTACGAATCATCTACCTGACCGAGCACGATATCGATGTGCTGGATAAGCAGACCAAGCGCGACATTCTGGCGCACAACAAATCGGTGCTGGCCAACTGCCCGAACCTAACCCCACTAAGGGATAAATAGTCACCTATCCGCAAGCGAGGATAAAACCATGAAGCAATAAGCGGATAGACCGCAGCAGCCGAATGGCGGCAATCGCAGGGGCATAACCTGCGCCCGAGTCTCTCGTCGTGAGCCAGCTTCGCATCTGGTTAGGGTTAATGAATATAAGTAGCGCCGGGGAAGCATCAGGAACGCCAATCCTGAACTGGTTATGGGCGGCCATAGGGCGGCATACGACTCAAGGGCATGAGCGCGGCCACTGCGAGAGTGTGGCAGTGCATTACAGAGGCCATTCCATCGAGTGGCTTCGATAATGCTCCCCCATCGCATAGAGGTAACACATGTCAGAAATTACACCTGCAGAACAAATCCGCCTGACTATCATCAAGATAGTTAATTACGACACCGCCGCGGCGAAGCTGGCCATTGACTGGGTTGGCGATAGCTATCTCAAAGCTGAGCTGTTTGCAGACTCTTTCGATCGTGTTTACACGGAAAGTGAGATTGTCTCGAAAACCCGTAAGGCGATTCAGGAAGCGACCGAAGCGCTGGCGCTGTTTGATACCGCGACTGAGCAGTCCAGTTAAGGCAATACAACAGGCATTCACTGAGTGCCTGTG
>CABUCP010000634.1 GCA_902490055.1 uncultured Klebsiella sp.
GAGTATGCAAGCGTAAGAATCTACTGATTTAGGTCTGGATCAGAGAAATGTTCTGGCCGCCATACCGCGCGCCTTCTGGCTTTGACCCTGGCCTGGTGCTGTTCAGCATACAAGCGTAATGAAAGGTAAAGCCGCTATTGAACCGGTTGGGTACTGTCGCCATCAGCCAGCGACCTCACAAATTTGCGAGCAAAAGGGGCGATGTTCGATCACCGCACAGCAATTGCGCCCTCCGTCTTGCCGCTGAATTTTTCCTCTCCTACGGTTGTTCATGATAATTAACCCAAGCGGGAACCCCTATGAACAAATCCTTTGACTATATCGTGATCGGCGCCGGCTCTGCCGGCTGCGTAGTGGCGGCAAGACTGATTCAGGCCAACGCCGGTAGCGTCCTGCTGCTGGAAGCCGGTTCGCGCGATAGCAGCCCGTTCCACACCATACCCGCCACCGTCGTCAAAGTATTCCAACAGAAATCCTGGCCCTATATGACCACCTCTCAGCGCCACTGCAACGGTCGGGAAATGATTATCGCCCAGGGCAAGGTTCTCGGCGGCGGCAGCTCGGTGAATGGCATGATCTATATCCGCGGCCAGCGCGAGGATTACGACGGCTGGGCGCAGCAGTGGGGTTGCGCAGGCTGGGCCTATAGCGATGTGCTGCCGTGGTTTAAACGGGCGGAAAATAACGAAAGCCTGGGCGACAGCTTCCACGGCGGCGAGGGACCGCTGCCGGTCAGCGAAAACCGCTATCGCCACCCGCTCACCATGGCCTTTGTCCGCGCTGGCCAGCAGCTCGGCATTTCTTACGTAAACGACTTCAACGGTGAACGCCAGCAGGGAATCGGCTTCTATCAAACCACCACCCGCAACGGCGCGCGCGCCAGCACGGCACGAACCTATCTGAAAGCAGTGGCAGACGATCCGCGGCTCACCATCGCCACCCAGGCGTTGGTGCATAAAGTCATTATCGAAAACGGCGTCGCGGTCGGCGTCGAATATAGCGAGACGGGCGGTAAGACGATTCATGCCCGCGCTGGCTGCGAGGTCGTCATCAGCGCCGGAGCCATCGGCAGCCCGAAGGTGCTGATGCTCTCGGGGATCGGCCCCGCCGCGCATCTTGCCGAAATGGGGATCCCCTGCGTCGCGGATTTGCCGGTCGGGAAAAACTTCCACGACCATCTGCATATGTCGGTCAACGCCACTATTCACGGCAATAACAGCTTTTTCGGCGAGGATAAGGGCCTGAAAAGCGTGAAACATCTGCTGCAGTGGCTAACCACCCGCAGCGGCCTGCTCACCTCGAATATTCTCGAAGGCGGCGCCTTTGTCGATACCTGCGACGGCGGGCGCCCGGATATTCAGCTGCATTTCCTGCCGGTGTTGGATAACTTCGATAATACGCCGGGAGAAAAAACGGCCGCGGGCGAGCATGGCCTCACGATTAAAGTCGGTCATCTGCAGCCGAAATCACGCGGCGAAATACGGCTTAGCAGCCGCGATCCGGCCGCGCCAGTCATTATCGATGCCAACTTTTTGGCGGAACCCGATGACATGGCCGGACAGGTTCGCGCCGTCCAACTTGGGTTACGGATGCTGCAGCAACCCGCGCTGGCTTCTCTGGTGAAGGCGGTGATTGAACCAGCCAACATCCACTGGCAGGATACCGCCGCCATTGAGACATGGATTCGGCAGAACATTAAAACCGTTTATCATCCGGCGGGAAGCTGCCGGATGGGCCAGCAGTGGCACACTTCAGTGACCGATTTACAGCTGCGGGTCCACGGCATCGCGCACTTGCGGGTGGTGGATTGTTCTATCTGCCCGCAGGTACCGAGCGGCAATACCAACGCGCCATCGATAATGATCGGCGAGCGCGGCGCGGACTTTATCCTGCAGGCAGCGGCGGCTTCGGCTAGCGCCGCCTGACGCCGCACGCCAGGCTCTCCGGCAATATACCTGGAGAAGCCTGGCGATGATCAATATTTATCCGGCAACTCGTGAACGATATCGGCCAACTCGCCGTTTTCCATCGTGATATATCCGCCCTCTTTTAGCTCAGCTAAAATTTTAAAAAGATAGCTGCGCGACATTTTAGTTCTTTTCAGAATAAAGCTAGCCAGGCTTTTATCATGCAGCACGCCCGCATCCTGCTGTTTTTTGTAACGATAGATCATCGATTTAATCGTATCGTAGCGTGAAGGCAAATTCTTTTCAT
>CABUCP010000635.1 GCA_902490055.1 uncultured Klebsiella sp.
TGATGAAGGAAAAAAGTGGAATTGTGAATCTTAACCGCTCTGATTTATTGGCCGAATGATTGAGAATGGTCGCAAAATGTACATTGTTACGGCGGGACGCCGTGCGATGTGGTAACCCGGACAAGGCGCAATGCGCCGCCGCCGGGAAAAACCCTGGCGGCGACGGGTCGCAAAGTATCTACAAGCCGCGATTTTCCAGCATCGGCTCAATCACCGGGGCGCGACCGCGCCAGTCGCGATACAGCGCGTCAAGATCGCCACTATTACCGCGCGACAAAATCGCCACGCGGAAGCGCTGGCCGTTTTCACGGGTTAAACCGCCCTGTTCGACAAACCATTGATAGCCGTCATCGGCAAGCATCTGCGTCCACAGGTAAGCGTAGTAGCCAGCGGCATAGCCGCCGCCGAAGATATGCGAAAAGTAGCTGCTGCGATAGCGCGGCGGCACCGCCGGCAGATCCATCTGTTCCGCGCGCAACGATTGCTGTTCAAAGTCATCAACATCTTGCGGTAGGGCCTGCGGGGCAACGCTGTGCCAGTGCATATCCAGCAGCGCGGCCGCCAGCAGTTCGCTCATGTCGTAGCCTTTGTTAAACTTCGCCGCGCGGAACATGCTATTGCGCAGGCTCTCCGGCATTGCCTCGCCGGTCTGATAGTGTTTCGCGTAATGGGCGAAAACCTGCGGTTCGCTGGCCCAGTGTTCGTAGATCTGCGACGGAAACTCAACAAAATCACGCGGGGTGTTAGTGCCGGACAGGCTGGCATAGCGCTGGCTGGCGAACAGGCCGTGCAGCGTATGGCCAAATTCATGGAACAGCGTGATGACATCATCCCACGACAGCAGCGCGCAGCCCCCGGCTGGCGGCTTCTGATAATTACAGACGTTGTAGATTACCGGCCGTTGGGCGCGTAGCGTCGATTGTTCGACAAACACGTCCATCCACGCGCCGCCGCTTTTGGAATCACGCGAGAAGTAGTCGCCGTAAAACAGCGCCATTCCCTCGCCGTTGGCGTCAAAGATTTCCCATACCCGCACGTCAGGATGATAGACGGGAATATCAAAACGTTCGACAAAACGAATGCCAAACAGCTGGGACGCGGTCCAGAACACGCCATCTTCCAGCACCCGGTCAAGGGCGAAATAGGGTTTCAACTGCGCCTCGTCGATGGCGTATTTGGCGCGCCGCACCTGCTCGCCGTAGTATAACCAGTCCCACGCCGCGGCCTGGAAGCCGCCGTTCTGCTCATCAATCACCTGCTGGATATCGGCCAGCTCTTGCTCGGCGCGGCGGCGGGCCGCAGGCGCGATACGGCGCATAAAGGCAAAAGCGGCATCCGGAGTTTTCGCCATCTGATCGGCCATCGAAGCGCTGGCGTAATCGGCAACGCCCAGCAGCTCTGCTTTACGCGCGCGGATTTCCGCCAGCCGCAACACCAGTTCGCGCGTATCGTTGGCGTCGCCCTTTTGGTTACGCGTCCAGCCGGCGGCAAACAGGTTTTGCCGGGTCTGACGATCGGCGAGCGTCTGTAGCGCCGGCTGCTGGGTGGTATTGGTCAGCGCCAGCAGCCAGCGATCGTCCAGGTCTTTGCTGCGCGCGGCGTCGGCGGCGGCGGCAATCTCATCGGCGGCCAGGCCGTCAAGCTGGTGCAGATCATCGACAACCAGACCACCCGATTTTACTGCCGCCAGTAGCCGCTGCTGGAACTGGCTCTGCAGCGACGCCTCCTCGGTATTTAGTGCTTTAAGCGCGGACTTTTGCTCTTCCGCCAGCGCCGCTCCCGCCAGTTGAAAACGCTGCCAAGTGACCTCCAGCAAACGCCGGGACTCCGGATCCAGATTGAGCGCGTCGCGCCGCTGCCAGACCTGCTTAACCCGCTGATACAGCGCATCGTTCAGCCAAATATCATTGCCAAGCTCGGCCAGCTCGGCGGAAAACGCTTCATCCAACTGTTGGATCAGCGGATTGGTGTTCGCGCCCGCCATGGCGAAAAAGACCCGCGTCACCCGCGCCAGCAGCTGTCCGCTTTGCTCCAGCGCCACCAGCGTGTTTTCAAAGTCAGCCGCGGCGGGATGATTAACAATCGCCGCAATCTCCTCGCGCTGGCGTCGCACGCCTTCATCGAACGCCGGACGGTAGTGGCTATCCTCAATCAGTTCAAAATGCGGAGCCTGGTACGGCAGCAAGCTGACATGTAAAAAGGG
>CABUCP010000636.1 GCA_902490055.1 uncultured Klebsiella sp.
ATCAGCCAGGCGGCAAAGTCTTCGTGGTCAGACGGCCCCTGGCCGCAGATACCGACGTATTTACCCTGTTTCTTCGCCGCGCGGATGGCCATCGACAGCAGCGCTTTCACCGCGTCGTTACGCTCATCAAACAGTTCAGACACTACGCCGGAGTCGCGGTCGAGACCCAGCGCCAGCTGCGTCATATCGTTCGAACCGATAGAGAAGCCGTCGAAGTACTCGAGGAACTGTTCAGCCAGCAGCGCGTTCGATGGGATTTCGCACATCATGATGATCTTCAGCCCGTTCTCGCCACGCTTCAGTCCCTGACGTTCCAGCTCTTCAACCACCGCTTTCGCCTGCGCAACGGTACGCACAAACGGCACCATCACTTCCACGTTGGTGAGCCCCATATCGTTGCGCACGCGTTTCATGGCTTCGCATTCCAGCGCAAAGCAGTCGCGGAAGCTTTCGGAAACGTAGCGTCCGGCGCCGCGGAAGCCAAGCATCGGGTTCTCTTCTTCCGGCTCATAACGCTCGCCGCCCACCAGGTTGGCGTATTCGTTAGATTTAAAGTCGGACAGACGAACAATTACGCGTTTCGGGTAGAACGCGGCGCCGAGGGTCGCGATCCCTTCGGTCAGACGGCCAACGTAGAACTCTCTCGGCGAATCAAAGCCTTTCATCAGTTCGCGGATTTCGTTCTGCAGGCCCGGCTCCTGGTCATCAAACTCCAGCAGCGCGCGCGGGTGAACGCCAATCATGCGGTTGATAATGAACTCCAGACGCGCCAGGCCTACGCCTTCGTTCGGCAGGCAGGCAAAATCAAAAGCGCGATCCGGGTTGCCGACGTTCATCATCACTTTCAGCGGCAGATTCGGCATTTCGCCGACGCTCGAGCTCTTCACGCTGAAGTCCAGCAGCTCGGCGTAGACGTAGCCGGTGTCGCCTTCGGCGCAAGAAACGGTCACGTTCTGGTTCTCGTGGATGCGATCGGTTGCGTCGCCGCAGCCGACCACCGCCGGAATACCCAGCTCACGAGCGATAATCGCCGCATGGCAGGTACGCCCGCCGCGATTGGTGACGATCGCCGAAGCTTTCTTCATGATCGGTTCCCAATCCGGGTCGGTCATGTCGGTGACCAGCACGTCGCCAGGCTCGATGCGGTTCATCTCGCTGATATCATGGATCACTTTAACCGGGCCGGCGCCAATTCGATGGCCGATTGCGCGCCCTTCGGCGATGATCTGCCCCTGCGCGTGCAGGGTATAGCGCTCCATCACCTGGCCGCGAGAACGGACGGTTTCCGGACGCGCCTGGACGATATACAGCTTACCGGTGTGGCCATCTTTCGCCCACTCGATATCCATCGGACGACCGTAGTGCTTCTCGATCTGCACCGCCTGCTTAGCCAGTTCTTCCACTTCCTCGTTGGTTAACGAGAAAATATCGCGCTGCGACTGCGGCACATCTTCGATGCGCACCTGCTTGCCGTGTTCCTGGGTCGGGGCGTAAACCATGCGGATCTTTTTCGATCCCATGGTCCGGCGCACGATAGCCGGGCGATTAGCCGCCAGCGTCGGTTTATGGACGTAGAACTCATCCGGGTTAACCGCGCCCTGCACCACCATCTCGCCGAGCCCCCACGCCGAGGTGATAAACACCACCTGGTCGAAGCCAGATTCGGTATCGATGGAGAACATCACGCCGGAGGAGGCCAGATCCGAACGCACCATCCTCTGCACCCCGGCGGATAGCGCCACGCCGCGGTGATCGTAACCCTGATGCACGCGATAGGAGATCGCGCGATCGTTAAACAGTGAAGCAAACACGTGCTTCACGGCAACGAGCACGGCGTCAAAGCCCTGCACGTTGAGGAATGTCTCTTGCTGACCGGCGAAGGAGGCATCCGGCATATCTTCCGCCGTTGCGGAGGAACGCACGGCAAATGAGGCCTCGGCGTCATCGGCGGACAGCAGGTCATAAGCATCGCGAATGGCGTTTTCCAGTTCGCTCTGGAATGGAGTATCGATGATCCACTGACGGATCTGGGCGCCCGCTTTCGCTAATGCGGAAACGTCGTCAATGTCGGTTTCATCCAGCAGGGCATAAATGCGCTGGTTAACACCGCTTTGGTCCAGGAACTGATTGAAAGCATCAGCGGAGGTGGCAAACCCGTTCGGAACGGAAACACCCATACCGGACAGATTAGTAATCATTTCAC
>CABUCP010000637.1 GCA_902490055.1 uncultured Klebsiella sp.
CTGCGGTTTGCTATACTCTCTTGAATCCGTATGAATTAACGGCGATAATTCACCACAACAAGCTATTTACTAATTAAACCCTTCCTCGTCGGGCCTAACGACGCGGAGGGGTTTTTTTATACTTATTTTTTACGTACCACGACTGTGAAAAGAGGTCATACCCATGAGCACTTTAGGTCATCAATACGATAACTCCCTGGTTTCCAACGCCTTTGGTTTTCTGCGTCTGCCGATGAACTTTATGCCGTATGAAAGCGATGCGGATTGGGTCATCACCGGCGTGCCGTTTGATATGGCGACCTCCGGGCGCGCGGGCGGCCGTCATGGCCCGGCGGCGATTCGTCAGGTGTCGACTAACCTCGCCTGGGAACATAATCGTTTCCCGTGGAACTTCGACATGCGTGAACGCCTGAACGTGGTGGACTGCGGCGATCTGGTATACGCCTTCGGCGACGCCCGTGAAATGAGCGAGAAGCTGCAGGCTCACGCCGAGAAGCTGTTGGCGGCCGGTAAACGCATGCTCTCCTTCGGCGGCGATCACTTCGTTACTTTGCCGCTGCTGCGCGCCCACGCCAAGCACTTCGGTAAAATGGCGCTGGTGCACTTCGATGCCCACACCGATACCTACGCCAACGGCTGCGAATTCGACCACGGCACCATGTTCTACACCGCGCCGAACGAAGGGCTTATCGATCCGAACCACTCCGTGCAGATCGGTATCCGTACTGAATTCGATAAAGACAACGGTTTTACCGTGCTCGACGCGGGTCAGGTCAACGATCGCAGCGTCGATGACATCATCGCTCAGGTGAAGCAGATCGTCGGCGATATGCCGGTGTACCTGACCTTCGATATCGACTGTCTGGATCCGGCGTTTGCGCCAGGTACAGGTACGCCGGTGATCGGTGGGCTCACCTCTGACCGCGCGATCAAGTTGGTGCGCGGCCTGAAGGATCTGAATATCGTCGGGATGGATGTGGTGGAAGTGGCTCCGGCCTATGACCAGTCGGAAATCACCGCCCTGGCGGCGGCGACCCTGGCGCTGGAGATGCTCTACATTCAGGCGGCGAAGAAAGGTTAAGCGTTTACTGCTGCTGCGCGACGCATGCGCAGCAGCAGTACAGCGCCGGCGCACAGCGTAATCAGCTGTGATGCCACCAGTACCGAAAAGCCTGAACTTACCGATCCCGCCGATTTCATCACCATTCCCATCAGCAGCGGAATAAACGCCGCGCAGATATTGCCGATGCCGTTAATGATCCCATAGGCGCTGCCCACCGCTTCGCGCGGGGCGTGGTGCTGGACGACCGCCGGGATCGCCGCTCCTTGTAATCCCCAGAAAACGTTCGCCGCCAGCATAAACAGCGCCAGCATCGCCGGCTGCTGGCTAAGCATCAGCGCCAGTACCGAAAAGGCGGTTAACAGGCCGCCGATAATAAACAGCAGCGGCGCCTGCTCCGGGCGCATTCTGTCGAGGAGCACCCCGCCGAGAAATTTTGACCCGAGACTCAGCAGGAAGGGCACCGCCGCCAGCAGGCCGGTGGCCTGCAGCGAGAAATGATGCTCGTCGCGCAGCCAGGCCGGTAACCAGGCGCTACTGCCCCACAGATAGCTAAGAGTGGCAATTTCGACCAGCAGGATCCAGCCGAGCAGCGGCGTACGCCAGGCGAGGGCAAATGTTTGGCTGAAGCCTGGCTTCGCGCGGTGTTCACTAACTTTTGGCGCGGGCAGGAAGCGCCAGATTAACCCGCCGCCGAGCAGCAGATTCAGCAGCGCCAGCGCGTAGAATGAGCCCATCCAGCCGACGTGGGCCATCAGCCAGGTGACCAGCGGGAAGCCCACTGCCAGCCCCAGCGACACGCCGAGCGCGGTCACCGCGTTGGGTTTGCCAATCTCGTCGGCCGCGAAATTGTCGCTGATAAAGCGGGTTTTCAGCGAGAACAGCGGCCCTTCGGCGATACCAAGGACGATCCGCGCAATTAGCATCCCGAAGAGCGAGCCCAGCAGCGGCGATACCGCGCAAACCAGCGCCCATATTGCAATACTGCTCAACAGCCCCTGACGGTAATGCCATTTACTTTCTATAACTGGAGTTAATAATAATGCCGATAATCCATAACCCAGGAGGAAGCATGTCATCAGCATTCCCTGTAACATTCTGTTTTCATTTAACTGGAAGTGGGCGGCAAAGTCAGG
>CABUCP010000638.1 GCA_902490055.1 uncultured Klebsiella sp.
CCACATTCTGATACTGGCGGATGACTTTACCGGCGCTAATGATGCCGGCCTCAGCCTGGCGGAAGCGGGGATAGACGTTGAGGTAGCGTTCCACGCCATTCACCGGCCAACAACCCGGGCGTTAATCCTCAATAGCAACAGCCGGGCGCTTTCCTCTGCGCTGGCGGCAGAAAAAGCCACGGCGCTGCTGCGCGGTGTAGCGAGCTTCACGGCTCGCTGGCAGGTGAAGAAAATCGATTCCACGCTACGCGGTAATCCCGGCGCCGAACTGCAGGCGATGATGCGCGCGCGAGGCTGCCTGACGGCGGTCGTGGCGCCGGCGTTTCCGGCGGCAGGGCGGACGACCCGCGGCGGGCGCTGCTACGTCCATGGCGTGCCGCTGGACCAGACCGAATTCGCCAGCGACCCTAAAACCCCGGTGGTTAGCGCTGATATAGGGCGACTCATCGCCATGCAGAGTGAACTGCCGTGCCGCTCAATTGATGTGCAGCAGCTGGCGACCGCCCTGGCGGAAGATAACAACCAGCCGCGGGTGCTGATTGTCGACGCCGAGCAGGACGAGCAGTTAGATCGGGTTATCGCGGCGGTCGCCGCTGCTGCTCAGCAGACGCTGCTGGTAGGCTCCGCGGGGATCTGCGAGGCCCTGGCGCGTTACCTGCGCACGGCAAGCTCCGGGCCGCTGCTGGCGGTGGTCGGGTCAATGAGCGACATCGCCCAAACGCAGGTGGCCGCGCTTGCTCATCATCCACGGGTCCGACGAATCGAGCTTGATGCAGCCCGCGCCTTTAATGGCGATGCGCTCGCTGACGCCCGGCGCATCGCCGCCGTACTGGCGGAACATCATCATTGCCTCGTCACCACCCGCGCGGATAGCGCCGCCCGCCAGGGCATTGATGCCCAGTGCCTGCAACGCGGGCTGAGCCGCGCCGCGCTGGGAGAACAGATTTGCGCTTATCTCGCGCAGGTTACTCAGCTTGCGATCGAGTTACATGCGCCGGCTGCGCTCTATTTATCCGGCGGCGATGTGGCGATCGCCGTTGCCCACGCGCTTGGCGCAACGGGGTTCCATATAACCGGCAGGGTGGCGCAGTGCGTGCCGTTCGGCCATTTTCTCGGAAGTCGCTGGCCGCGTCCGGTGATGACCAAAGCAGGGGGATTCGGGACGGAAACCACGCTGCTGGATGTCGTGAATTTTATTGAGGAGAAACTGAGTGTCTAACATGATTGCGGTAACAATGGGCGACCCGGCAGGAATTGGTCCGGAAATTATTATTAAATCACTGACCGAAGGCGCGCTTAGCGGCGCGCCGGTAGTCGTGGTTGGCTGTGCGCAAACCCTGCGGCGGATCCTGGCGCTGAATATTACGCCGCGCGCGGAGCTGCGAGTGATTGCCCATCCGCGCGAGGCGCGGTTTTCACCAGCGACCATTAACATCATTGATGAGCCATTACGCGACCCGCTGGCGCTTCGTCCCGGAGAAGTCCAGGCAGAAGCCGGTGATTTGGCGTTTCGCTGCATTAAACGCGCCACCGCGCTGGCGCTGGCTGGCGATGTGAAGGCCATTGCCACCGCGCCACTTAATAAAGAGGCGCTGCATCTTGCCGGACATCATTTTCCCGGCCATACCGAACTGCTAGCCCACCTGACGCAAACTAAAGATTACGCCATGGTTCTGTACACCGATAAGCTCAAGGTTATTCATGTCACCACCCATATCGCGCTGCGCCGCTTCCTTGATACTCTTAATCAGCCGCGGGTGGAGACGGTTATCCGCGTCGCCGATGATTTTTTACGCCGTGTCGGTTTCCAGCAGCCGCGGATAGCGGTAGCCGGAGTGAATCCGCACGCCGGTGAAAATGGCCTGTTTGGCGATGAAGAGATCCGCATCGTCGCGCCGGCGATAGAGGCGATGAAGGCGCAGGGCATCAACGTTACCGGGCCTTGCCCGCCGGACACGGTCTTTATGCAGTGTCACGAAGGCATGTACGACATGGTGGTGGCGATGTATCACGATCAAGGGCATATTCCGCTGAAGCTGCTTGGTTTTTATGACGGGGTGAATATCACCGCCGGGCTGCCGTTTATCCGCACTTCCGCAGACCACGGAACCGCGTTTGATATTGCCTGGACAGGTAAAGCGAAGTCTGAGAGCATGGCAACCTCCATTGAGCTCGCCATGCAAATCGCACAG
>CABUCP010000639.1 GCA_902490055.1 uncultured Klebsiella sp.
GTCTTATTTTTCTTCTTTACTATCCGGTACATTCTGCTTGATCGGCTAAAACGTATGCGACACTATTTTTCCCGTCTCAGTGGAGACACGATCAAAGCAATCCTCCTGGTGTGTCTGGCGGTCGGCGTTGTCGGCATGTCCTACGGTTCGCTGGCGATGGCCTACGGCTTCCCGATTTGGGTGCCGTTCGTACTTTCTATTACGGTCCTGGCTGGCGCCTCGGAGTTTATGTTTATCGGCATCATCGCCAGCGGCGGAAACCCGCTCGCGGCGGCGGCGGCCGGTTTACTGGTGAATGCCCGCCACGTTCCCTTTGGCGTTACCGTGCGCGATCTGGTGGGAACCCGCGCCGCAAGTTTGCTCGGCTGCCATATCATGAATGATGAAAGCGTGGTCTTCGGCCTGTCGCAGAAAACTCCGGAACAGCGTAAAGCCGCCTATTGGCTCTGCGGGCTGGGGGTAGCGCTAATTTGGCCGCTCGGTACGTTGCTCGGCGCCGGCGTGGGTAAACTATTACCCGCCCCGGAAACCATCGGCCTGGACGCGGTGTTCCCGGCTATTCTGCTGGCGTTAGTGGTGCCGGCTTTTAAAAAACGCACTACGCTGATCCGCGCCTGCAGCGGTGCGGTGATTTCATTGGCCGCCGTGCCCTTCGCCCCGGTTGGGCTGCCGGTGCTGCTTTCATTGTTTGGATTACTGGCGAGGAAAAAATAATGGCTAATATGACGCTGTTTATCGCCGGGATCGCCATCCTGTCGATCGGCACATACTTGATGCGTTTAGGCGGCGCAAAGCTTGGCAGCCGTTTAGCCTTTTCCGAGCGCTCGCAGGCGCTGCTCTCTGATGCGGCGACGGTATTACTGTTTTCCGTGGCGCTGGCGACCACTTTTTATGAAGGCGAGCATTTTTCCGGCATGGCGCGCGTACTGGGCGTTGCTTTCGCGGTGTTTCTCGCCTGGCGCAAGATGCCGCTTATCGTGGTGATTATCGCCGCGGCGGTGGTGACAGCGCTGCTGCGCCTGGCGGGCATAAACTAAAAAAGCGCCCTAAGGCGCTCTTTCGACGGTAGTGGGTTGCTAACTTATTTGTTCAGTTCAGCGGTCATATGCACGCGGTTACCGTTAAACGCTTCGGTAATGGTGTAAGAAGACGCGCCAGCAGCCTGTGCCTGAGCGGCGATTTTCGCTTCCGCGCCGTCCATCGTGGAGGCAGTAGCGGTCACTGACTGCGCAGCGAAAGAACCGAAGGAAGCGGCCAGAGCGATAACAGCGACAAAAGTTTTGATGCTTTTCATGATATAAACCCTTTCATTTAGTTGTTTAGATAAGGCGCCGTGCCTTGATGTAATAAATAATAGTCTTCACATCTCTGAACTAAAAGCGGAAGGTTTTGCTGTCATCTTTCAAAAAAATTGATCAATATTCAACCCGCAATCAAGCGCTGCGGATGAGTATAAACCGTCGCTCTACCCGGCTTGCAGAAGCCCACCAGCGTCAGATTGCAGCGCTCGGCGACCTCTACAGCCAGGGTCGTCGCTGCGGACACCGCAAACAGGATCTCCACCCCGCACATCGCCGCCTTCTGCACCATCTCGTAGCTGGCGCGGCTGGAGACTAACGCCGCCCCCAGCTGCCAGCTGGCGCCTTCCTCACTGCGGCGGCCCAGCAGCTTATCCAGCGCTACGTGACGCCCCACATCTTCATGCCCGCCCGCCAGTTCACCATCAGGACGCACCCACGCGGCAGCGTGTGTGCAGCCGGTCAGGCGGCCAATCGGCTGCACATCATTTAAATGTTCCAGCGCGAGATCAAGCCGCGACAGTGCGAAGGTCTGGCTAAACGGCAGAGGATCCACGGGTTTGCCGATGTCATTCAGCTGTTCCACGCCGCACACGCCGCAACCAGTACGCCCGGCCAGGGCGCGGCGGCGCTCTTTCAGCCCCATAAAGCGGCGACTGGAGAGCTCAATTTGCACTTCTAAACCATTGCAGGCCTGCACCACGTCCATTCCGTAGATCTCTTGTCGGCTTTTTATAATCCCTTCGGATAAGGAGAAACCGACGGCGAAGTGTTCCAGGTCCCTCGGCGTCGCCATCATCACAACGTGCGAGATGCCGTTATAGACCAGGGCGACCGGTACTTCTTCAGCTACCTCGTCTGGCTGAGGATGTTGCAAATCCT
>CABUCP010000640.1 GCA_902490055.1 uncultured Klebsiella sp.
AGATCAGCGTGCCGGAAAGCAAAATGGCGGCCCTGCGCGAGTTTCTGGATAGCTTCGATCCGGCGTTACAGGGTTTACGTCTCAACATTGCGCTTGATGATGATGGCAAATCCTTTTGGGTTCTGCGTCTGAAGGTCCGAGACCGAATTGTGGCCGATGGTATTGATGACCCGACCTTCGACGCTTCTGACGTTGGCGAGTACCTGAAAGCCGCAGAAGTGAACGCTATGCTTGACGATCCGGATGCGGTATTCATCGACATGCGTAACCACTACGAATATGAAGTTGGGCATTTTGAGAATGCGCTGGAGATCCCGGCGGATACCTTCCGCGATCAGTTGCCGAAAGCCGTTGAGATGATGCAGGAATACAAAGACAAGAAGATTGTCATGTACTGCACCGGCGGCATCCGCTGTGAGAAGGCCAGCGCCTGGATGAAGCACAGCGGTTTCAATAAGGTGTGGCACATCGAAGGCGGGATTATCGAATACGCGCGCCGCGCCCGCGAGCAGGGGCTACCGGTGCGTTTTATTGGTAAAAACTTTGTCTTTGACGAACGGATGGGCGAGCGAATCTCCGAAGATGTTATTGCCCATTGCCACCAGTGCGGCGCGCCGTGCGACAGCCACACTAACTGCCTGAACGATGGTTGCCATTTGCTGTTCATTCAGTGCCCAGCCTGCGCCGAGAAATTTGCCGGCTGCTGCAGTGAAGCGTGCATGGAAGAGCATAAGCTGCCGGAAGATGAACAGCGTAAGCTGCGGGCGGGGCGTGAAAACGGTAATAAGATCTTTAATAAATCTCGCGGTCGTCTCAATACCAAACTGGGGATCCCGGATCCGGACCCGTCAGTAAAACCATAACCAGATGAGGTCGATTGCCGCCAGCAGCAGCCACAGCGCGAGATAAATCATAAAGTGCTCGCGCACGTTGTTGACTAACCAGTGGTACAAGCGACGCATACACGCTCTCAATCGAGAAACGGCCTCCATAAGAGGCCGTTTTGTTTTATGGCCCGCTATTATTACGAAAAGCGCGCCAGCGAGAAGGGAGTCAGATCAAACTCCGTCGTTTCACCTAATGCAAATTGCGTCGCAATTTCACCAAGCACCGGGGCGAACTTGAAACCGTGACCGCTTAAGCCGGTAATCAGTAGCGTATTATCGTGACCCGGAAGGGTATCGATAATGAAATCCTCATCCGCCGTATTGTCATACGTGCAGGAGGCGCCGTGCAGGCAGCCGCCGATTCCGGGCAGTACATTACGCAGGAAGTTAAACGATTCGGAGCCATCGGTGGCGACCGCGCCGAACGGTTTGCGCTCCTCCGGCTCGGAGATAAGCTGTCCGCCGTTGTGTTTGCCGATCTTCAGCTCGTTATCTTCCGCCGGGAAACCATAATACTGATCGCCATTCGGCAGCTCACCGGTGAAAGCCGGGAAATTATTTTTAGTACTGTAGCGGCCATCGGCCTGGAACCAGGCGAAGATTTTACGTACCGGCTGAATCGGTAGATCCGGCAGTAATTTGGTGACCCAGGTCCCGGCGCTGATCAGCAGTTTCTTGCCGCTGTAGCTGCCATCGGCGGTATCGATCGTCACGCCGTCGGCATGGTGATGAATGGCGGTAACCGGGCAGTTAAACAGCTGCGCGCAGCCTGCTTCGCGCGCCAGACGAATCCAGGTTTCTACCGCCAGCTCGCTGCGTAGAATGCCGGAAGCGGGTTCGAAAATCGCCCGGTAATCCTGCGGAATGCGGATTTCCGGCCAGCGTTTCATTACCGCCTCGGCATCCAGTTCTTCAACGTTGAGCTTAAACTGACGTGCGCTGTGGGCCACGTTATTGAGAAAATCAGAGCTGGTCGGACCGAGATTAATCACGCCGGTTTTTTCAAAAACGGCCTCGCCGCTGTTTTGCGCGAATTCATCCCACAGCTGCTGAGCGCGTAATACCATCGGTACATATCTTTCGCCTTCGCCATAGGCATGGCGAATCAGACGAGTATTCCCGTGATGGCTGCCTTCCTGGTGGGGCGGTTTGTGGGCATCGGTCATCAGGACGTTGAGTCCGGCGCGGCGGGCGTAATAGCCAGCGGCAGCGCCGACGGAGCCGCTACCGATAATGATGAGGTCGTATTGCATGGTGAGTTCCGGGTTATTGTTTTATTAGCAGG
>CABUCP010000641.1 GCA_902490055.1 uncultured Klebsiella sp.
TGATAACCACAAAGAAGGAAAAACCACGCTTTTTCCTTCTTTGTCAGCAGTCTGAAGCCGGGCGATGCCCGGCTTTTTTATAGACGCTAACTCTCTTTCGCAGGCTTCGCCGGCGACAGCGCGCGATGCACCGGAATCGGCAGCCAGGCGCGGATAAGCAGGCCGCCGCGTTCGCTGGTGCCAATCTCCAGACGGCCGTTATGGTTGTCGATAATCCGCTGTACTATCGCCAGCCCCAGGCCGGTGCCGCTGGTGCTGCGGGCGCTATCGCCGCGCACAAACGGCTGGAACAGGTGTTCACGCTGTTCCGGCTTAATGCCTGGACCATCATCCTCAACCTGAAACCAGGCGCGGCTGGCTTCACTGCCGCTGCTGACTTTAATCCAGCCGTTGCCGTAGCGAGCGGCGTTCACCACCATATTGGCTAACGCGCGTTTGATCGACAGCGGATGCAGACGCAGCGGAATTTCACCGGCCTGCAGATCGGTGGCGATTTCCCGCTCATAGCCGCTTTCGGCAGCGATCACTTCGCCCAGCACCGCATTGAGGTCCGCCAGCTCCGTCGACATCTCCTGGCCGGTGCGCAGGTAGTCGATAAACTGCTCGATGATGGCGTTGCACTCCTCGATATCTTTATTGATCGACTCGGCAAGGTAGCCGTCCTGCTCGCCCATCATCTCGGTCGCCAGGCGAATACGCGTTAACGGCGTGCGTAAATCGTGGCTGACCCCGGCCATTAACAGCGTACGGTCGTCCGCCAGCTGTTTAACCCCAGCGGCCATATGATTGAAGGCACGGGTTACCGAGCGCACTTCTGACGCGCCGTACTCGCGCAGCGGCGGCGGAATAATGCCCCGCCCGACCTGCAGCGCCGCATGCTCAAGGTCAACCAGGGGTCGGTTTTGAATACGGATAAACAGCCAGGCGCCGCCGATCGCCAGCAGCATTATCGCCAGCGTATAGCGGAACAGCGGCGAGAAGTCGCCCTGGTGGATTTCCGTCAGCGGCACCCGTACCCAGATATTCGGCGACAGCCAGGTTTTCAGCCACACCACCGGCGAGCTTTTGTTGACTTCGACCCGCACTTCGGTCGGCCCGCCGAGCTGGTGCGCCATCTGCTGACTTAAGAATTCATAATGCTGCGCCCAGCGCAGCCCCGCATCTTCCGCCGCTTCATTGGAATAGAGCGAAATGCCCAACTCGCGGTAAATTTCGCGGCGAAACGCCGGCGGCACCACCAGTTGGGTGCCGTCTTCCAGCTGCAGTTTATCGGTCATCAGCATACGCACTTCGTATGCCAGCACCTTATTAAACTGCTGCAGGCTCGGCAGGATCGCGAAATTCAGCACCACCAGATAGGTCGTCACCAGGCTAACGAACAGCAGGGTGACGATCAGTAACAGGGTGCGGGCAAATGAGCTTCGCGGCGAAAAACGCACGCGCTTCATGCCTTAGAACCGTCCGGCACGAAGACGTAGCCCAGGCCCCAGACGGTCTGGATATAGCGCGGGTGCGCCGGATCTTCTTCCACCATCCGACGCAGGCGGGAGATTTGTACGTCGATAGAACGTTCCATCGCCGAGTATTCGCGGCCGCGGGCAAGGTTCATCAGCTTATCGCGAGACAGTGGTTCACGCGGGTGGCTGACCAGCGCTTTCAGTACCGCGAATTCACCGCTGGTGAGCGGCATCGGCTCGTCTTCACGGAACATCTCGCGGGTGCCGAGGTTCAGCTTGAACTTACCAAAAGCAATTACCGCTTCTTCCTGCGATGGCGCGCCCGGCAGTTCGTTCGCCTGGCGGCGCAGCACGGCGCGGATACGGGCCAACAGCTCGCGCGGGTTAAATGGTTTTGGAATGTAGTCGTCGGCGCCGATTTCCAGCCCCACGATACGGTCAACTTCTTCCCCTTTCGCCGTCACCATAATGATCGGCATCGGGTTGCTCTGGCTGCGCAGGCGGCGGCAGATAGATAAACCATCTTCGCCCGGCAGCATGAGATCCAGCACCATCAGGTGGAAGGATTCACGGGTCAGCAGGCGATCCATCTGTTCGGCGTTCGCCACGCTACGAACCTGGAAGCCCTGCTCGGTCAGATAACGCTCCAGCAGCGCGCGCAGGCGCATGTCGTCATCCACAACCAGAATCTTATAATTCTCTTGCATTGTTTTT
>CABUCP010000642.1 GCA_902490055.1 uncultured Klebsiella sp.
CCAACGGATGGAAGACCACCACTTCATCTATACGGTTGATAAACTCAGGGCGGAAGCTCTGGCTAACCACGCCAAGCACCAGATCCTTCATATGACCGTAGTCCAGCTCGCCAAAACGTTCCTGAATCAGATCGGAACCAAGGTTAGAGGTCATGATGACAACCGTATTACGGAAGTCGACCGTTCTCCCCTGCCCGTCGGTCAAGCGACCATCGTCAAGCACCTGCAGCAGAATGTTGAACACATCCGGATGCGCTTTTTCCACTTCATCCAGCAGGATGACGGAATAAGGGCGCCGGCGAACCGCTTCGGTCAGGTAGCCGCCCTCTTCATAACCGACGTATCCCGGAGGCGCACCGACCAGACGCGAGACGGAGTGTTTCTCCATAAACTCGGACATATCGATACGCACCATCGCGTCGTCGCTGTCGAACATGAAGTTAGCCAGCGTTTTGCAAAGCTCGGTCTTACCTACCCCGGTCGGGCCGAGGAAGAGGAACGAACCAATCGGCCGGTTCGGGTCGGACAACCCGGCGCGGCTACGGCGAATGGCGTTCGATACCGCTTCAACCGCTTCATCCTGGCCAATCACGCGATGATGCAGATCCTGCTCCATACGCAGCAGTTTTTCACGCTCGCTTTCCATCATTCGCGCCACCGGAATCCCGGTCCAGCGCGCCAGCACTTCGGCAATCTCCGCATCCGTTACTTTATTACGTAACAGGCGCATCGTTTTACCTTCAGATTGAGTGGCAGCCGCCAGCTGTTTTTCCAGCTCTGGAATTTTACCGTACTGCAGCTCGGACATCCGCGCGAGGTCGCCGAGACGACGCGCTTGCTCGATAGCAATTTTAGCTTGCTCAAGCTCGGCTTTAATGGTCTGCGTACCGGAGAGCGATGCTTTTTCCGCTTTCCACTCCTCTTCCAGCACCGAGTACTGACGCTCTTTGTCCGCCAGCTCTTCGTTAAGCATATCGAGACGTTTCAGGCTTGCTTCATCCGCCTCTTTCTTCAGCGCCTGCTGTTCCAGCTTAAGCTGGATGATGCGGCGATCGAGACGGTCCAGTTCTTCCGGCTTCGAGTCAATCTGCATACGGATGCTGGATGCCGCTTCATCGATAAGATCGATGGCTTTATCCGGCAGCTGACGGTCGGCAATATAGCGGTGGGACAGCGTCGCCGCCGCCACGATGGCCGGGTCAGTGATCTGCACGTGGTGATGCAGTTCATAACGTTCTTTCAGGCCGCGCAAAATCGCGATGGTATCTTCTACCGTCGGCTCGGCAACGAATACTTTCTGGAAACGACGTTCCAGCGCGGCGTCTTTTTCAATGTACTGGCGATATTCATCCAGCGTGGTCGCACCGACGCAGTGCAATTCACCGCGCGCCAGCGCCGGTTTCAGCATGTTGCCGGCGTCCATCGCGCCGTCGGCTTTACCCGCGCCGACCATGGTGTGCAGCTCATCAATAAACAGAATGACGTTGCCTTCCTGTTTCGCCAGGTCGTTCAGCACGCCTTTCAGGCGTTCTTCGAATTCGCCGCGATACTTCGCCCCGGCCACCAGCGCGCCCATATCCAACGCCAGCACCCGACGGCCTTTCAGCCCTTCAGGCACTTCGCCATTGACGATACGCTGCGCCAGCCCTTCAACAATTGCCGTTTTACCTACCCCAGGTTCACCAATCAGCACCGGGTTATTTTTGGTTCGGCGCTGCAGTACCTGAATAGTACGACGAATCTCTTCATCACGACCGATCACCGGATCCAGCTTGCCTTGCTCGGCCCGCTCGGTCAGATCGACGGTAAATTTTTTCAATGCCTGACGTTGGTCTTCGGCACCCTGATCGTTCACGCTTTCACCTCCGCGCATTTGTTCAATCGCCTGAGTCACATTGGCGGTTGTTGCTCCGGCAGATTTCAGCAGGTCGGTCAGCGTACCGCGTGATTCAAGCGCCGCCAGAACGAACAGTTCTGACGAAATAAAGTTATCCTTTCTCTTTTGCGCCAGCTTGTCGCAAAGATTGAGAATACGCACCAGATCCTGAGACGGCTGCACGTCGCCGCCGGTACCTTCTACCTGCGGCAAACGGCTCAGCGCCTGTTCGATTTGGCTGCGTAACGCCACGGCGTTGACACCCGCCGAGGTTAATAAAGG
>CABUCP010000643.1 GCA_902490055.1 uncultured Klebsiella sp.
AAACACTCTATTCCCGCAAACATTGCGGAACGTTGCCTGATGAATCCGCAACAGTACCAGGAGAGCTACCAACAATCGGTCACCAACCCGGATGCCTTCTGGGGTGAGCAGGGTAAAATCCTTGACTGGATTAAGCCGTACTCACAGGTGAAAAACACCTCTTTCGCACCGGGGAATATCTCCATTAAGTGGTACGAAGATGGCACCCTGAACCTGGCGGCCAACTGCCTTGACCGCCACCTGCACGAGCGCGGCGACCAGACCGCAATCATCTGGGAAGGCGACGATGCCAGCCAGAGCAAAAATATTACCTATCGCCAACTGCATCGCGATGTGTGCCGTTTTGCCAACGTTTTGCTCGAACTGGGCATTAAAAAAGGCGATGTGGTGGCTATCTATATGCCGATGGTGCCGGAAGCCGCGGTCGCGATGCTGGCCTGCGCGCGTATCGGCGCCATCCACTCGGTGATCTTCGGCGGTTTCTCGCCGGAAGCGGTCGCCGGGCGCATTATCGACTCCAACTCGCGTTTGGTGATCACCGCTGACGAAGGGCTGCGCGCCGGTCGCGCCATCCCGCTGAAGAAAAACGTCGACGACGCGCTGAAAAACCCCAATGTCACCAGCATCGAACACGTCGTCGTGCTTAAACGCACCGGCGGTAAAATCGACTGGCAGGAAGGTCGCGACCTGTGGTGGAGCGATCTGATTGAAAAAGCGGATGACCAGCATGAGCCGGTCGAAATGAACGCCGAAGACCCACTGTTTATCCTCTACACCTCCGGTTCGACCGGCAAGCCGAAAGGCGTACTGCACACTACCGGCGGCTATCTCGTTTACGCGGCGACCACCTTCAAATACGTCTTCGACTACCATCCGGGCGATATCTACTGGTGCACCGCCGACGTTGGCTGGGTGACCGGTCACAGCTACCTGCTGTACGGCCCGCTGGCCTGCGGCGCCACTACGCTGATGTTTGAAGGCGTGCCGAACTGGCCGACGCCGGCGCGCATGTGCCAGGTGGTCGACAAACATCAGGTCAATATTCTGTATACCGCGCCGACGGCGATCCGCGCGCTGATGGCGGAAGGCGACAAAGCTATCGACGGCACCGACCGCTCCTCGCTGCGCATTCTCGGCTCGGTCGGCGAACCGATTAACCCGGAAGCCTGGGAGTGGTACTGGAAGAAAATTGGCAACGAGAAGTGCCCGGTGATGGACACCTGGTGGCAGACCGAAACCGGCGGCTTCATGATCACCCCGCTGCCGGGCGCCACCGAGCTGAAAGCCGGTTCCGCGACGCGTCCGTTCTTCGGCGTACAGCCGGTACTGGTCGACAACGAAGGAACGCCGCTGGAAGGCGCGACCGAGGGCAACCTGGCGATCGCCGATTCGTGGCCTGGCCAGGCGCGTACCCTGTTTGGCGATCATGAACGTTTCGAGCAGACCTATTTCTCGACCTTTAAAAATATGTACTTCAGCGGCGACGGCGCCCGTCGCGATGAAGACGGCTACTACTGGATCACCGGTCGCGTCGATGACGTACTGAACGTCTCCGGCCACCGCCTGGGCACCGCGGAGATTGAATCCGCGCTGGTTTCGCATCCGAAAATCGCCGAAGCGGCGGTAGTGGGTATTCCACATAACATCAAAGGCCAGGCCATCTACGCTTACGTGACGCTGAATCACGGCGAAGAGCCGACGCCGGAGCTGTATGCCGAGGTGCGTAACTGGGTGCGTAAAGAGATAGGCCCGCTGGCGACGCCAGACGTGCTGCACTGGACCGACTCGTTACCGAAAACCCGCTCGGGTAAAATCATGCGCCGTATTCTGCGCAAGATTGCCGCCGGCGATACCAGCAACCTTGGCGATACCTCGACGCTGGCCGATCCGGGCGTCGTGGACAAACTGCTCGAAGAGAAGCAGGCCATTACTATGCCGTCATAACCCTAACCTATTCCCTACCCCCTCTCCCTCTCTGGAGGGAGAGGTTAAAAACATAAACTCCCCCCAAGGATTCTACTCAGCAGGAAAGCGGTAAATCAGCGACGACTCGACGCGCAAACGTCGAGCGGGCAACTGTTGCCGACGGATAGCCGAGGGATGACATAAGGGTTACCTCTGGAGACGCTAAGATGAATGAACAAATT
>CABUCP010000644.1 GCA_902490055.1 uncultured Klebsiella sp.
GTCAGACGGCGTTTATCGTAGTAGCGATAGCCAACGAAAATGCCTTCGCCGTAATGATGGCGCAGATTTTCTCCCGGATACTGTAGCCAGGCCGGAGTTTCTTCGAGAGTATTAGGCACCGTAACGGTCAGTTTACCGCATGGGTTACGTTTGCCGAACAGAATTTCAGCCACGGCACGCCCCATTCCCTGGCCGGCAAAGAAGGTTTCCAGCAGCGCCCGGCATTCGCCAAGCCATGGCATCACCACCGCATCGCTATTGGCCAACACCACCACTACGTTTGGCTGCACCGCGGCAACTTCGCGAATGAGCCGTTCATGCACTGCCAGAATATTCAGATCCTGACGATCGCCATTTTCACCATCTTCGCCCACGGCGGTACTGACGAACACCACCGCGACATCGGCGGCCTGAGCAACCTCGCGCGCCTGTGCCAGCGCCTGTTCATCACATTGACTATCGTCTGGCGAACCTGGCGCCCATGTGACCTTAAAGTCATCGCCGGCGAGGTCGAAAATTTCATCCAGCGGCCGGTCGAGCAAATACGGCACGGTGGTGGCGCAGCCCGACCCCTGGATCACCGGCTCCTGCGCCGGTTTACCAATCACCGCAATGCGCGGAGTAGTACGCGCATTCAGCGGTAATAGGTGATCGTCATTTTTGAGCAACACAATGGATTCTGCCGCTAACCGCTGTGATAGCGCATGATGCGCGGCAAAATCCGCACGCGTTTGTGGCCGGCGATGACGTTGGACTTTATCGACCAGTTCCAGCATCCGCAAACATGCGCGGTCGACGACCGCCATGGGCACTTCGCCAGCAGCTATCGCCGCCTGCAAAGTTTGCTTATCCCGGCGCGTTTCCGGCATCGCCAGGTCATTACCGGCCAGCAGCGATGCCGGACGGTCTTTAATACCGTACCAGTCAGACATGACCAGACCGTCATATCCCCATTCATCGCGCAATACCTGCGTCAGCAGAAACGGATCCTGAGACGTTTGTACGCCATTAAGACGGTTGTAGGAAGACATCACCGTCCACGGCTGAGATTTGGCGATCGCCCGCTGAAAACCGGCCAGATAGATCTCACGTAGCGCCCGTTCCTCGATAATCGAGTCCATTTCGGTACGCCGATACTCCGAGTTGTTAGCAGCAAAATGTTTAAGGCTGGCGCCGACGCCTTCCGCCTGCAAGCCGTTAATTAATGCCGCGGCGATATCGCCACTGACCACCGGGTCTTCGGAATAATATTCGTACCCACGCCCTGCCAGCGGCGTGCGGCGAATATTAATCCCCGGGCCGAGTAGAATCCCGACGCCCATTTGTTGGCATTCTCTCCCCAGGGCGGCCCCCATCTCCTGCACCAGTTCGACATCCCAACTGCAGGCCAGGCTGGAGCCGTTTGGGAAACAGGTAGCCGGTAGCGAGGCGCTGAATAGCGCTTCACTACCGCCCTTCGCCGCAGACTCCTCAGCGTTGGCCTGGTCGGCGGTTTGGGTAATCACGGAAATGAAGTCATCCATGCTCCACTTCTCCTCACCGTCGATTTGCGCGCTACTGTAACGCACGCCATAGGTGCCATCGGTCATCACGATATCGCTGATACCATGCGCCGGCAAAGATGCCGTGCGCCACAGGCCGCTACCGGTCAGCAACGCCACTTTTTCCTCTGCCGTCATGGCGGCGATAATGGTATTGAAATCTGTGTTCATCTCTCTGACTCCTTGAGGTTAAAGCGCGTTTTGCTTACGCAGGCTAATTTTTTGCACGATATCGCGATAGGTCTTTTCATCCAGCGAATAGCAAGCCACGAAAATGGCGCTGATGGCGAACATCGCGCCGGGGAATAACGTCATCAGGATATTGATGCCATTAATCGCATCAGCGGTAACATTACCTGCGTCATAGTGGTAGATGTCCAGCATCCATCCCGCGCAGCCGCCGCCAATCGCCATTGCAATTTTGGTGATGAAATTAAAGAAACCGTAGATTGCGCCTTCCGAACGCACGCCGTGATGCCATTCCGCATACTCGACGGTATCAGCAATCATCGACCACATTGCGACAAACCCCATTCCAAGCGTAATACTGTAGAGGCATACTCCGGTCATTATTAAATACATTATCGGTAGCGAAGG
>CABUCP010000645.1 GCA_902490055.1 uncultured Klebsiella sp.
TGATTTCTATCCGTCATTATTTGCATGCCAATCCGGAATTAAGTCTTGAAGAGTTCAATACCAGCGAGCTGGTGGCCGGCAAGCTGGCGGAGTGGGGCTATCAGGTGACCCGCGGTCTCGGTAAAACCGGCGTTGTCGGCAGCCTGAGCAAAGGCGATTCGCCGCGTACTATCGGACTGCGCGCCGATATGGACGCGTTGCCGATTGATGAAACCACCGATTTACCCTGGGCCAGTACCGTACCGGGAAAAATGCACGCCTGCGGCCATGATGGCCATACCACGATTTTGCTGGCGGCGGCGAAGTATATTGCCTCGTCGGCTTGCCAGTTCAACGGCACGGTGCATCTGATTTTCCAGCCCGCGGAAGAGGCTATCGGCGGTGCGGACCTGATGATTAAAGACGGCTTGTTTGAGCAGTTCCCCTGCGAACGCATCTTCGGCCTGCATAATATGCCGGGGTTGCCGGTTGGCAAGCTGGGCTTCTATGCCGGTAATTTTATGGCCTCGGCGGACACGGTCAAAATAACCATTACCGGCTATGGCGGCCATGGCGCGCACCCGGAACGCACCGTCGACCCGATCGTTGCCGGCGCGGCGCTGGTCATGGCTTTGCAAAGCATCGTAGCGCGCAACGTGCCGCCGGGTGAAACCGCGGTAGTTAGCGTGGGGACTTTCCAGGCCGGCATCGCCTCGAACGTGATTCCTGAAAGCGTGGTGATGGAGCTCAGCGTGCGGGCGATGAAAGCGGAAATTCGCGACCTGCTGATCAAACGTATTCAAGAGTTGACCGAGTTTACCGCCAAAAGCT
The DNA here is from genome assembly GCA_902490055.1 of uncultured Klebsiella sp. Lineage (GTDB taxonomy): Bacteria > Pseudomonadota > Gammaproteobacteria > Enterobacterales > Enterobacteriaceae > Klebsiella. The sequence continues at coordinate 811 of CABUCP010000645.1, forward strand.
ATGGCGCCAGCAGCGAAGTAGAGATTTACGACTCCTATCCAGTATTAACTAACAGCAATGAAGAGACCGATTTCGCCCAGGCGCTGGCGCTGGAAATATTTGGCCGCGAAGGGGTGCTGGAGTCGGTATCGCCAATGAACGCCAGTGAAGATTTCGCTTTCATGCTGCGCGAGCGTCCCGGCTGCTACTTCCTGCTCGGTAATGGTGAAAAAGGCGAGAAGGGCGGCTGTATGGTGCATAACCCCGGTTACGACTTTAACGATGACATTATCAGCACCGGCGCGACGCTGTTCGCGCGTTTAGTGCAAGCGCACTGCCGTTAATCCCTGGAGAAGACCTGCAATGAAAAAATCACTGTTGTTATGTTTGGCATTAATGGCGTCGACGTCGGCGCTGGCCGCCGGGGCGAAAGAGATCCGTTTTGGCGTTGACCCGACCTTCGCGCCGTTTGAATGGAAGGATCCGCAGGGCAAGCTGGCAGGCTTTGATATTGATTTGGGCAACGCGATTTGCCAGCAGTTGCAGGCGAAGTGCGTGTGGGTGGAAAGCAACTTCGATGGCATTATCCCGGCGCTGAAGGCGCGTAAATTCGACGCGATCCTGTCAGGGATGTATATGACCGAGAAGCGTAAAGAGCAGATTGCTTTTAGCGATAAGCTGTACAACGGGCCGGTATTTCTTGTGGCGCGCAAAAACACCCTCAAGGGCAATACGGCAGAGCAGTTGAAGGGGAAAACCATCGGCGTCGAGCAGGGGTCGGCACAGGAAACTTACGTGAACCAGTACTGGCGGCCGCAGGGGATAGATATTGTCGCCTATCAGGGCGCCGATAGCGTAGTCCGCGACCTTGAATCGGGCCGCCTCGACGGCGCGGTGCTCTCCGGCATGATGGCCGATTACAGCTTCCTGCAGCAGCCGCAGGGCAAAGCGTTCGCCTTTGTTGGCGGACAGCTGCAGGATAATAAACTGTTTGGCGCCGGGGCGGCGATTGGCCTGCGTAAAGATGATGATGCGCTGCGCGAAGAGATAAATGGCGCGATTGCGAAGATTCTTGCCGATGGCACCTACAAAAAACTGGCCGGGAAATATTTTAGCTTTGACGTTTATTCCGGGACATAATGTCAGAGTGTACCCTGCGGGCATGGAGCGCCCGCCGCAAGATTCCTTTTCTGATTATCCAATCGACATCCTCTTCTGACCTTATGGTTATCTGAGGGAAACAGACTATACCCTAAATAATTCGAGTTGCAGGAAGGCGGCGACGCAGGGAATCCCCAGGAGCTTACTCTAGTAAGTGACTGGGGTGAGCGAGGAAAGCCAACGCGC
>CABUCP010000646.1 GCA_902490055.1 uncultured Klebsiella sp.
TTTTGGACTGACTGTTTTGTTATCCATAATAGGTAATTCCGTAGGGTTTATTATTTTTTATCGCCGCAAAAATCAAATTCGCTGTAAGGACGCGCGCGTGAAAGGGCGCTTAAAAGCTGCGGCTCAATGGTTTCCCGTATACCAGAGGCGACGGTTAACAGTGCTTCAAGAGAAATTCCGGTGTTGATGCCCATGCGGTTAAACATATTTACCGCGTCTTCCGTGGCGCAATTTCCCGCAGCGCCTGGAGCGAAAGGACAACCGCCCAGCCCGCCCACCGCCGTTTCGAAACGCCTGATTCCGTTCTGATAACCGACCAACATATTGGCGAGCGCCATGCCGTGGGTGTTGTGCATATGCAGGGCGAAATCGACGTCCGGGAAGCGCAGCTGCACGCTTTGCAGCACCCGCGCGGTCTGGCGTGGATTGGCAACGCCAATGGTGTCGCACAGGGTGACGCGGCGGATGCCCAGTTGATAGGCGGAGTCGATGATCTCCAGCAGGGTGTTGCTATCCGTTGCGCCAATAAAGGGGCAACCGAACGCTGTCGCCAGCGACAGCGTGATCGTTAATTCCGGCCAGCGGTGGCGAATCGCATGGAGATCCTCCAGTGACTCCTGATGGCTGCGATTGATATTGGCCCGGTTATGCGCCGGGCTGACCGATATCACATAGTTGATGTGCTTAATCTGATGCTGATGCGCTAACTGCGCACCTTTACTGTTAGGCACTAATACCCAGGGCGTTATCTGCGGATGTTTAGCCAGCACATGGGCGATAACATCACCCGCATCTGCCATTTGCGGGATCGCTTTCGGGCTGACCAGCGAGGTTATTTCGATCTGGGTTAAGCCTGCGTCAACGAGTTTATCGATGATCAGCGTTTTTAAATCCGTGTCGATAAATGATTTAATATTTTGAAAACCATCGCGCGGGCCTACTTCGGTAATCTGAATAGCTGTTGGCATCGTTATCTCCTTATAAAACGCCTGTCTGAATAAGCTCTGCGATCTTTTCATCGGAGTAGCCCAGCAGCTCTTTTAATACTTCGTGGTTGTGCTGGCCGAGAGTCGGGGCAGGGAAGCGAATCGAGGCTTTCTTATTGGTGAATTTGACCTGGTTTCCGGTCATGGTGATTTTTCCGGCGACCGGATGGTCAATATCGACGAACATCTCGCGCGCTTTGGCAATATGCGGATCTTGTGTGACGCGATCGATGGTATTAATCGGTGCGGCGGGAATACCGGCTTCCAGCAGGCGCTCGACGATGCGGTCAATAGGCAGCGTGCGCGTCCAGGTCTCAATAATAGGTTTCAGTTCTGCATGATGAGTGACGCGATCGATATTGGTGCGGAATTGTTCATCTTCCAGCGCCGGAATATTGAGCGTCTGTTTCAGCAGGCCATAGAGTTTGTCGTTGCCGCAGGCGATGATGACGTAGCCATCTTGCGCTTCGAAGGAGTCATAGGGGTAGATGGCTTCGTAACGGTTGCCGATACGTGTCGGAATACGCCCGGTATTCAGGTAGATGATATTGATGATCTCAAGGGAAGAGACCATCGAGTCAACCAGCGCAATATCGACTTTATCGCCAACGCCAGTTTTCAGGCGGTTCGCATAGGCCGCCAGCACGCCGATGGCGCAGCTCATGCCGCCGACGACATCCGCAATCGCCGTGCCGGTACGGGTTGGCGGCGTGTCTTGCCAGCCGGTAGTGCTCATCAGGCCGCTCATTGCCTGGCCGATAATGTCGTAACCTGCGCGCCTGGAGTAGGGTCCGGTATGGCCAAATCCAGAGACGGCGCCATAAATAATCGCCGGGTTAACTTTGCGTAACTCTTCGTAACCGAGACCGAGTTTATCCATTACGCCGGGGCGATAATTCTCAAGAACAATATCGCTATTGCGCACCATCTCGAGAAAAATAGCACGACCTTCTTCTGATTTTAAATTAAGTGTGATGCCGCGCTTGTTTCTATTTAAATTCATAAAGTAGGCGCTTTCGCCATTTATTTGCGGTGCATTAGCGCGTGAATCATCGCCTCTGCCCGGTAATTCAACTTTAATCACATCGGCACCAAAATCGGCCAGCATCATACCGCAATAGGGGCCTGCTAATACGC
>CABUCP010000647.1 GCA_902490055.1 uncultured Klebsiella sp.
AAGATTCAGGAGCGTAGTGCATGGAGTTCAGTGTAAAAAGCGGTAGCCCGGAGAAGCAGCGGAGTGCCTGTATCGTGGTCGGCGTCTTCGAACCACGTCGCCTCTCCCCCATCGCCGAACAACTCGATAAAATCAGCGACGGTTACATCAGCGCTCTGCTGCGTCGCGGCGAGCTCGAAGGCAAGCCTGGCCAGACGTTGTTACTGCACCATGTGCCGAACATTCTGTCTGAGCGTATTCTGCTCATCGGCTGCGGCAAAGAGCGCGAACTGGATGAACGTCAGTATAAGCAAGTTATTCAGAAAACCATTAATACTCTGAATGATACCGGTTCGATGGAAGCCGTCTGCTTCCTGACCGAGCTGCACGTCAAAGGGCGCAACAACTACTGGAAGGTACGCCAGGCCGTTGAGACCGCCAAAGAGACGCTGTATAGCTTCGACCAGTTGAAGACCAACAAAAGCGAGCCGCGTCGCCCGCTGCGTAAAATGGTCTTTAACGTGCCGACCCGCCGTGAGCTGACCAGCGGCGAACGCGCCATTCAGCATGGTCTGGCGATTGCCGCCGGTATCAAAGCGGCGAAAGATCTCGGCAACATGCCGCCGAATATCTGTAACGCCGCCTATCTGGCTTCCCAGGCGCGCCAGTTGGCTGACACCTACAGCAAGAATGTTATTACCCGCGTGATCGGCGAGCAGCAGATGCGCGAGCTGGGAATGAACTCCTATCTCGCGGTCGGCAACGGTTCGCAGAACGAATCGCTAATGTCAGTCATCGAGTATAAAGGCAACCCGTCTGAAGACGCGCGCCCTATCGTGCTGGTCGGTAAAGGCCTGACCTTCGACTCCGGCGGCATCTCGATCAAGCCGGCCGAAGGCATGGACGAGATGAAGTACGACATGTGCGGCGCGGCGGCGGTATACGGCGTGATGCGGATGGTTGCCGAGCTGCAGCTGCCGCTGAACGTGATCGGCGTGCTGGCGGGCTGTGAAAACATGCCTGGCGGCCGCGCGTATCGCCCGGGCGACGTTCTGACCACCATGTCCGGGCAGACCGTCGAAGTGCTGAATACCGACGCCGAAGGCCGTCTGGTACTGTGCGACGTTCTGACCTACGTTGAGCGCTTCGAGCCGGAAGCGGTTATCGATGTAGCGACGCTGACCGGCGCCTGCGTGATTGCCCTCGGCCATCACATCACCGGCCTGATGTCGAACCATAACCCGCTGGCTCACGAGCTGATCGGCGCCTCCGAACTGGCGGGCGACCGCGCGTGGCGTCTGCCGCTGGCCGACGAGTTCCAGGATCAGCTGGAGTCCAACTTTGCGGATATGGCGAACATCGGCGGCCGCCCTGGCGGCGCGATTACCGCCGGCTGCTTCCTGTCGCGCTTCACCCGCAAGTACAACTGGGCGCACCTCGACATCGCCGGTACCGCCTGGCGTTCCGGTAAAGCCAAAGGCGCGACCGGCCGCCCGGTAGCCCTGCTGTCGCAGTTCCTGCTCAATCGTGCGGGTTTTAACGGCGAGGAGTGATTGCCGTCTGATGCCCGGTGGCGCTACGCTTACCGGGCCTACGGAAAGATGCCGTTTGTAGGCCGGTTAAGCGTAGCGCCCCCCGGCTTTGCATTTAAATCCACAACAAGAAGCCCCATATATGAAGAATGCAACGTTCTACCTTCTGGACAATGACACCACCGCCGAAGGCCTTAGCGCCGTCGAACAGCTGGTGTGTGAAATTGCCGCAGAACGTTGGCGCAACGGCAAGCGCGTACTGATCGCCTGTGAAGATGAGCAGCAGGCTATTCGCCTCGACGAAGCGTTGTGGACGCGGCCGCCGGAAAGCTTTGTGCCGCATAATCTGGCGGGCGAAGGCCCGAGAGGCGGCGCGCCGGTAGAAATTGCCTGGCCGCAAAAGCGCAACAGCAGCCCGCGAGATATTCTGATCAGCCTGCGGCTAAACTTTGCAGATTTTGCCACCGCTTTCACAGAAGTGATAGACTTTGTCCCTTACGAAGATTCTCTGAAACAACTGGCGCGCGAACGCTATAAAGCGTACCGCATGGCTGGTTTCAACCTGAACACGGCAACCTGGAAATAATGGAAAAGACATACAACCCACAAGA
>CABUCP010000648.1 GCA_902490055.1 uncultured Klebsiella sp.
GACAGAACGTAAAGCGCCGGAAGGTAAAATGCCTGCATCTGCTGAGTAATTCAGCACGCTGAATGAAGACCGCCGGTCTTGCCCAATCATTGCCATCAAGGCTTTGGGCAGGGCCGGCGGTTTTTTTCGCCAAAAAGAAGGCTAGCCGAGCGGATGCAGAGTGAAGGCTCCGCTGAGCAGTGGCTTGCAGAGGATTTTGTAACCATCGTGATCGAAGCCGGCGGGAAGACGCGTGAGTTCGTCCGCCTGCGCCAGGGATTCAACCGCACCCAACCAGAGCCAGTTATGAATGACGTGGTACTGGATCATATCCGGACCGCGCTCCTCCAGCGCCACCGGGCCCGCCCACGGCCAACACACCAGCTGCAGCTTGCTCATTTGCGCCAGCAGCCGCTGGTGATGCTCTTCAACGCTTTCTTTACCACAGCAGGCGCCGGCGCAGCGCCCGAGCGCAGAACGAAAACAGGCGCGCCCGCGGCTGAGCGGCTCCAGCCCCAGAATGCCATAACATAGACGATGTTCATCCGCGATCGATTGCAGCGCCTGTAATGCGGCGCGACGGTTAGCGAACAGGCCGTACAGATGCTGTTGGCTGGAAAAATCAATCTCGCGGGCATATATGATTTGCGGACGAGCGCCGACGATCTGCCAGGAACAAAGCTGTTTATTACGCCGTAGTCGTTTATTAAACAGCGGCTGTTGTTCTTTGATCAGCCGGGCTTCAAGCAGCAGCGCCCCTAATTCGCCGGCGGTACGCTGCCAACTGATGCGCCGCGCCTGTCGCAGCATCGCGGCTTCATTAGGGGCGCGCAGATGGGAAAGTACCCGGCTGCGGATATTCACGCTTTTACCGATATACAGCGGGAGCGTTTCGCTGTCGCCGTGAAACTGATACACCCCGGGCAGCTTCGGCAATGCCTCCAGCCACGGACGCAGGTGTTCGGGATATTCGTAGATGGCCGCCGCCTCAAACTCAAGACGCGGGGCCGATTGCTTTCTGGCCACATTGACTCCTGGTACTGTCTATGCATCCAGTATAGCAGGCGAATAATTGTGCGAAAAGGGCAAAAAGACACCCCGGCGGGGACCGGGGTGATGGGGAAACGTTATTTTTTCCAGAAATCGTCGAAGACGGTAATCGGTGGGCGGCGCTTATGTTCGGTTTTCAGGTACCAGCCTTCGATGGTTTTAGCGATGTTCTCGTCCAGCGTTTTACCTTCCAGATAGTCGTCGATGTTTTCATAGGTGACTCCCAGCGCCACCTCATCCGGTAAGGATGGACGGTCATCCTCCAGATCGGCGGTCGGCAACTTCATATAAAGGTGTTCCGGACAGCCCAACTGAGCCAGCAGCTGTTTGCCCTGGCGTTTATTCAGACGATAAATCGGGTTAATGTCGGTGCCGCCATCGCCGTACTTGGTAAAGAACCCGGTGATCGCTTCTGCGGCGTGATCGGTACCGACCACCACACCGTGGATCATCCCGGCAATACTGTACTGCGCTTTCATGCGCTCGCGCGCCTTCTCGTTGCCGCGGACAAAATCGCTTAGCTCAATACCTGCTTCGCGCAACGCCTGCTCGCTCGCCAGCACCGCGCCTTTAATATTGACTGTTAATACGCGGTCGGGCTGGATAAATTCGATGGCATCCTGGCAATCCTGCTCATCCGCCTGGACGCCGTAGGGCAGGCGTACGGCAATAAACTGCAGGTTCTGGTCGCCGCTTTCCGCCCGCAGCTCATCAATCGCCATCTGGCACAGTTTGCCGGTAAGCGTGGAGTCCTGGCCGCCGCTAATGCCGAGCACCAGCGACTTAATAAACGGGTAAGTCTGGAGATAAGATTTCAGAAAATCCACGCTGCGGCGAATTTCGCCAGCGACATCGATCTGCGGCTTTGCGCCCAGCGCCTGAATAATTTGTTGTTGAAGCGTCATTACGCCCTCCGGAAAGTGAGCCTGTATGGCAACCAGCATGGTTTAAAGCTACCTCTTTGCCGCTGAAACGACAAGGCTGCGGCGGCTGAGTGGGCGAAAAGAAGGCAATCAATAACATAGCTTTTATTTATGGCGCAGGAAGGGGAGGTTGGCGGAAATCACGCTAATGTTGATTTTTTGCACATAT
>CABUCP010000649.1 GCA_902490055.1 uncultured Klebsiella sp.
GTACCCGATTAACGAGATGTTCCAGACCTTGCAAGGCGAGGGTTACTTTACCGGCGTGCCTGCCATTTTTATTCGTTTGCAGGGATGCCCGGTTGGTTGCGCCTGGTGCGATACCAAACATACCTGGGATAAGCTGGCCGATCGGGAAGTGTCTCTATTTAGCATCCTCGCTAAAACCAAAGAGAGCGATAAGTGGGGCCCGGCGACGAGCGAAGACCTGCTGGCGATTATCGGCCGCCAGGGATGGACCGCGCGTCACGTAGTGATCACCGGCGGCGAGCCCTGCATTCACGACCTCACCCCGCTGACTGACCTGCTCGAGCAAAATGGTTTCAGCTGCCAGATTGAAACCAGCGGCACGCATGAAGTGCGCTGCAGCCACAACACCTGGGTTACGGTCTCGCCGAAGGTGAACATGCGCGGCGGTTATGATGTACTTTCTCAGGCGCTGCAGCGCGCTGATGAAATCAAGCACCCGGTTGGCCGCGTGCGCGATATCGAAGCGCTGGATGAACTGCTGGACACGCTGGCCGACGAAAAGCCGCGGATTATTGCATTACAGCCGATTAGCCAAAAAGAAGATGCGACTCGTCTGTGCATTGAGACCTGCATCGCCCGCAACTGGCGTTTATCTATGCAGACGCATAAATACCTGAACATCGCCTGATCCCCGCTTTTTAACCGGGCAGGTTAGCGACTGCCCGGAAATCCTCTCCTTCATATATGAATTCATCTTTGCGCTCGACTTCATCGCAGGGGTTGAGATTCGGCTTTACGGCAGCAATGGTATTATTGGCGCGTTAATTCAGCCGCCTGAAGCGGGCGGTTGATATGTTGACTTAAGGATCGAGTTAACCATGCTGCCCATTGAACCTCGCAGTGCTTTTTCTATGGACTTCTTCTCGCTGAAGGGAAAAACCGCCATCGTGACCGGCGGCAATAGCGGCCTGGGCCAGGCCTTTGCCGTCGCCCTGGCGAGCGCTGGCGCAAATCTATTTATTCCTGACCGCCGTGAGGATACCGCCGAAACCGCTGAACTGATCGCCCGCCAGGACGCCGCGGTAGCCTTCATGCTGGCGGATATCACCGATGATGAGATGCCGCAGCGGATTATTACCGCCTGCTGCGAGCGTTTCGGCACGGTCGATATTCTGGTGAATAATGCCGGTATTTGTCAGCTCAATAAGGTGCTGCGCTTTGGCCGCGCCGACTGGGATCCGATGATCGATACTAATCTGACGGCGGCGTTTGAGCTTAGCCATGAAGCGGCAAAAATCATGGTCCCGCGGCGCAGCGGCAAAATTATTAATATCTGCTCGGTATTCTCTTATTTGGGGGGAAGCTGGTCGCCGGCCTATGCGGCCACCAAACACGCGCTGGCGGGGCTGACCAAAGCCTACTGCGATGAACTTGGCCCATATAATATTCAGGTCAACGGCATTGCGCCCGGCTATTACAAAACCGAAATGACCGCTATCACCCGCAGCACCCCGAAAGAAAACCGGCGCGTGTTGGCGCATATTCCCGCCGGACGCTGGGGCGAGGCGCAGGACTTAATGGGCGCCGTTGTTTTCCTCGCCAGTCGGGCGTCGGATTACGTTAACGGCCATATTCTGGCGGTGGACGGTGGCTATCTGGTGCGCTGATGCGCAAAGAGCGGGGCGTTACAAGCAGGCCGCCGCGTGGTTAGCGCGCTGGCGGCCCGGAAAGAGGATTACTCGCCGCGATAAACGCAGCCGGCGGTACAGGTTTCTTTAATCATGACCGCGCTCAGCAGGGGAACCAGCGGCTTCATTTGATCCCAAATCCATTTGGCCAGCACTTCGCTGGTTGGGTTCTCCAGTCCTGGGATATCGTTCAGGTAATAGTGGTCTAAACGATCGTAGGTCGGTTTAAATGCGGCTTTCAGCTCGGCAAAATCCATGATCCACCCGGTATGGGGATCGACTTCACCGGTAATCTCCAGACGCACCATAAAAGAGTGGCCATGCAGGCGACCGCATTTGTGGCCTTCCGGTACGTGCGGCAGGTGGTGGGCGGCTTCGAAGGTGAAATCTTTAAACAGCGTGGTGGACATCATTAACTCTCAACAGGA
>CABUCP010000650.1 GCA_902490055.1 uncultured Klebsiella sp.
TTTGAACTTGAATTTTTTGACTTCCTGTTGACCGAAAAAACCGCCAAAACCGCCAATGGCTGCGAAGCGGTATGCATCTTCGTCAACGATGACGGTAGCCGCCCGGTACTGGAAGAGTTGAAAGCCCACGGCGTGAAATACATCGCCCTGCGCTGCGCCGGGTTTAACAACGTCGACCTCGACGCCGCTAAAGAGCTGGGGCTTCGCGTAGTACGCGTTCCGGCCTACTCGCCGGAAGCCGTTGCCGAGCACGCTATCGGGATGATGATGTCACTTAACCGCCGCATCCACCGCGCCTACCAGCGCACCCGCGATGCCAACTTCTCGCTGGAAGGGCTGACCGGTTTTACGATGTACGGTAAAACCGCCGGGGTGATCGGTACCGGTAAAATAGGCGTCGCGACGCTGCGGATCCTGAAAGGGTTCGGCATGCGCCTGCTGGCATTCGATCCCTACCCGAGTGCGGCGGCGCTGGATCTCGGGGTGGAATACGTTGACCTGCCGACGCTGTACGCGCAGTCCGACGTTATCTCCCTGCACTGCCCGTTGACCGATGATAACTATCACCTGCTCAATCAAGCGGCATTCGACCAGATGAAAGACGGGGTGATGGTCATCAATACCAGCCGCGGCGCGCTGATCGATTCACAAGCAGCCATTGAGGCGTTGAAGCATCAGAAAATCGGCGCGCTGGGCATGGACGTGTATGAAAACGAACGCGATCTGTTCTTTGAAGATAAGTCTAACGATGTTATTCAGGATGACGTGTTCCGTCTCCTGTCAGCCTGCCACAACGTGTTGTTTACCGGTCATCAGGCATTCCTGACGGCGGAAGCGCTGATCAGCATTTCCGAGACGACCCTTGATAACCTGCAACAGGTTGCCAAAGGCGAAAACTGCCCGAACGCCCTGGTTTAAGCATCTTTCCCCTTTTGTGCTCCCCTCTCCACGGGGGGCACATTCAGACAATCCCCACAGATCTCCTCTGCATTACAGTTACACTGCTTTCGCTTTTATTGATATGACAAATGTTTTGGAGTACGAATGAACAAGTTTGCTGCACTGCTGGCGGCGGGAATGCTGCTATCGGGCTGCGTGTATAACAGCAAAGTTTCAACAAGCGCAGATCAGCTACAACATCACCGTTTTGTCCTGACTAGCGTTAACGGCCAGGCGTTACCGGCCAGCCAAATGCCGCCGCCGGAAATTAGCTTCGGCGAGAAAATGTATGTTTCAGGCATTATGTGTAACGGCTTTAGCGGCCAGGGCACGCTGTCGGACGGCGAGTTGAAAGTTGAACAACTGGCGATGACTCGCAAGCTGTGCGCAGAACCGCAACGGAATGCGCTGGATAACACCCTCGGCAAAATGCTGCGCGATGGCGCACAGGTCGATCTCACGGAGAATCAGCTCACGCTGGCAACCGCCGATCAATCGCTGGTGTATAAACTCGCCGACTTAATGTAGGTCACTCTGCGCAAATTAGTAGTTTCCGCAGCTTCCACCGGCTAATGCCTGCTCGCTGCAGCGTTTACCATTCGGTAGCGCGCACATGCCAATAGCGGTGCCATCGAGCTGGCGGGCAACGGATAACGCACCGCCTACCATCGCGCAATTCGCCTGGCCGCTGTCGCTCATCGCCGCGCGCATGCCGGGCGGAACGTGCGCCGCGGTTGCTTGTTGCACCGGCTCGCTACTACAGGCCGACAGTAATAACGCAGCACACCCCACTAAAAACGCAGCTCGCATCCTCTTCCCCTTTCAGATACATCTTAGAATGAACAAACTCAAGAATAATAGGCAGCGCAGCGCCTGACGTCGAGAGGCGAAATACGTATTTATGCGCCTCATTAACATTTTCTAGCAAATTTTCCGCTTAAAGCTTGATCTCGTCAGGTAAAGCGCCGCCGCAGGCCCTGATTCATTCAACTGTTAAATATTTTCCCGGCGGGAAAGTCACCGCTGATTATGGCTGACCAGCGTGGCGCTTCGATTAGCGGTGCCGGGTGCCTCCCGGTGAATTAGCCAGTCCGTACTAATTCGCGTGCTAATTATCGTTATCCAACAGGGGATTGAACTGA
>CABUCP010000651.1 GCA_902490055.1 uncultured Klebsiella sp.
GCGAAAACGTTTATTGAATGAGACGGTGTATTTCTCTTTAGAGCTTCGCGCCGCGCCGCTGCCGTAGCGAGTATCAAGAAATTCCGACATGCTCATGAAATCCTGCTCGGAAAAGCGATAGCCGGCAAATGTCACCTGGCTGTCGTATTCGTCAAAGGTTTTGGAGTAGCTGACGCGATAAGAGGTCCCGGAGAGCGTCCCTTCCTCAGGAAGAGAGGCGCGCGACTGAGTGATATCAAAGGCTAACGCGCCGAGCAGATAGAGGTCACGGCCGATGCCCGCCGACAGCGCGTTGTAGTCGCCGCCGATCACCGAGCCGCCGTATAACGTCCAGCCATTGGCGACCCCCCAGGAGGCTTCGCCGGTGGTAAAAATCGGCCCGGTCATATGGTGGCCCCATTCGGAGGGCTTCCCGGCGGCCAACTTATAGCGGACGGCGCCCGGGCGGGTCAGATAAGGTACCGAAGCGGTGGTCACCTGAAAGACCTGTACGCTGCCGTCCAGTTCTTCCACGCGAACATCAAGAGTCCCGGAAACCGCATCATTCAGCTCCTGGATGCGGAATGGCCCCGCCGCGACCTGAGTTTCATACAGTACCCGGCCCTGCTGGCTGATCGTCACTTTACCGCCCGCGCGCGAGATACCCGTCACTTCCGGCGCATAGCCGCGCAGACTTGGCGGCAGCATGCTGAGATCGGAATTCAGGCTTACGCCGCTGAAACGGAAAGAGTCAAAGATATCGGAATTCAGATAATCCTCGCCGACGGTCAGCTTCGCTTTCAACGAGGGGATTGCGCGGTACAGGTAGTAGCGGCTAAAGGTAAAATCTTTATCGGTGTTTCCGCTGCGTTTGTTCCAGTTTGCTTGCCAGTCGGCGCGCGCGCGCCATGAACCCATATTGGCGCCGAATACCCCGGTGCCACTGAAATTCTGGCTGTCGGAACCGGTCTGCGCGTGCTGGGTTTGCAGGTTGAGGTTGTAATCGGCAATCAGGCCCGGAATACCGTCATCCCAGCGGGAAGGCGGATCCCAGTTTGGCGCGGTAAATTCCAGCCACGCCTGCGGGATGGCCAGATACAGGGTATCTTTTGCCAGATCGACGCGCATCTCCAACCCTTCCAGGCTGGACTTATCCAGGCACTGGCCATCGCGCAGCCAGCGCAGATCGCCCATGACACTCTCTTTCAGGTTAAAGCGGGATAGCTGATCCGGGGTTAAACAGATGAGGCTGTCTTTGCCCTCGTCGCCGTCGGCATAAACCACTATTTGTTCTTCACGCAGAATGTCCTTATTGACCATGATGGTGAAGGTATATTCGCCGGGCATGACGTAGCCGCGGCGTGAAAAGTGGCTGAGGTCGATATTGCTCTTATCCTGGGTATCCAGTACGTCGGTATTAAACTGGATCTCCTCACCATCGGCTCGGACGCTGGTAGCAGAAAATATCGCGCTCAGGATCCACAGGCTCAGCGCTGAGCGCCGCAATAACAGTGTTTTCTTTTTCATCTCAGTAGTAATCCATTCTGAAGCGAATCAGAGACTGGTAATCCCCGGATTTAAGCGGCTGGCCGTTGCTAACGAGCTGAAGGGAGTAATTCAGATTGATGCTCCCGGCGGTGACTTCTTTGGCCGGAAAGGCGATACCGGGCAGCGCGAGATTGCCGTCGGTATCACGTATCGCCAGCTCCACGCCCTGAGCTTCACCGCGAATGGCAAAGCGCTCCGTACCGGTCATTGGCTCGAAGGTAATTTGGTAATACTCAGAGTCGTACTGGCTATGCCCCGGGCGCGGCAGCATTAGGCAGTTAAGCAAGCGAACCGTAAAGTCGCGGCTCGGCCCGTAACCTCGGGCAGCAATTTCGGCGATTGGCGTTTCGCCCATATCGATGGTTTGATCGCGGCTATCGAGATCGATGGCGCAGGGGGTATATAAAACTTCCCCGCGAATAAATACCGCACCTTCACCCTGGTGGGCGGAAAATACCGCCGGGCAGTAACCAGACAGGAGAAAAGGGAGTGTGTTTACCAGTGTTCTTATTTTTCCGGATAACAAAAAACGCATAGCAAACCCTTTTCAC
>CABUCP010000652.1 GCA_902490055.1 uncultured Klebsiella sp.
CTTGGCCGCCAGTTCAATATCACCCTTCCAGCAAATACCCTTGAAACTCTGCGCCCGCATGTGCAGGTAACCAGCAATGAGCCCGATCTGGTCAGCTTCCTGGCGAAACTTGACTGGGGCGTGAAGGTACTGGCTTCTCTGGAAGCCTGCCGCCGCGTCGCCTGGGAAAACGTGGAAGATGCCGCGCGCAACGGTCTGCACTATGTCGAACTGCGTTTCTCTCCACGCTATATGGCGATGACCCACCAGTTGCCGGTTGCCGGCGTGGTCGAAGCGGTGATTGCCGGCGTACGCGAAGGCTGCCGCAATTTCGGCGTTGAAGCGCGTCTGATTGGCATCATGAGCCGTACTTTCGGCGAGGCTGCCTGTGAAGAAGAGCTCAATGCTCTGCTGACCCATCGTGACGGTATTACCGCACTGGATCTGGCAGGCGATGAATTGGGCTTCCCGGGGGCGCTGTTTATGGACCACTTCCGCCGCGCGCGCGATGCCGGCTGGCGCATCACCGTCCACGCGGGTGAAGCGGCAGGGCCAGAAAGTATCTGGCAGGCGATTCGTGAGCTGGGCGCCGAGCGTATCGGCCACGGCGTGAAAGCGGTACAAGACCCGGCGCTGATGGATTTCCTCGCCGCCGAGCGAATTGGTATTGAATCCTGCCTGACGTCGAATATTCAGACGAGCACCGTGCCTTCTCTGGCGCAGCATCCGCTGAAAACCTTCCTCGATCACGGCGTACTGGCCTGCATTAACACCGATGATCCGGCGGTTCAGGGCGTAGATATTATCCATGAATATACCGTCGCGGCTCCGGCGGCCGGTCTTCACGGCGAGCAAATCCGCCAGGCGCAAATCAACGGGCTGGAGCTGGCGTTCCTCAGTCGTCAGGAAAAAGACGCGCTAATACAGCGCGTTGCGCAGGCTCACTAAGCCGTCGCCCCGCCGCGCAGGCGGGGCAATTCCGTTAAATCAGGCACAGCGCCGCGCGGTGGCGTGCCGATTCAATGCCGAGTTCAATCAGTTCCATAATCTGAATGGCCTGGCTTGCCGGCACCGGGTTTTCGCCGCTGCCGTTGAGCGCGTCGCGAATCGCCGCATAATAGGCAGGATAATTACCCGGCAGCGTCAGCCAGTTTTCTTCGACGCGCTCTTCCCCCTCGACGCGGGTCAACACGCCGTCGCGCATATCGTAGCCCCAATCTTCCTGCGGTAAGCGCTCGCCGTTTTTCAGCCGCTCCTCCTGCGGGTCCAGACCATATTTCACATAGCTGCCTCGTGAACCGTGGACGATATAGCGCGCCGTTTCCGCCGCCGCCAGCAGCGTGCTGTGCAGTACCACCCTACGCTGCGGGTAGACCAACACCGCGTGAAAGTAGTCCGTCGCCTGCGCGCCCGGACGCTGCTGTGCCAAATCGACAACGATGCTGACCGGTAGGCCAAACAGATGGACAGCCTGATCAAGCAGATGCGGGCCTAAGTCATACCAGATGCCGCTGCCGGGGCCGCCCTGCTCGCGCCAGCGATCGCGGACCTGCGGGCGGAAACGGTCAAAATGGGATTCGAAATAGCACACCTCACCCAAATGCCCTTCAGCAATCAACGCTTTCAGCGTGAGAAAATCGCTATCCCAACGGCGGTTGTGGAACACCGATAGCAGGCGCCCCTGGCTGCGGGCAATAGCATCCAGCTCCCTTGCCTGTGACAGTGTCACGGCAAAGGGTTTATCGACAATAACATGTTTCCCCGCTTCCAGCGCCGCGCGCGCGAGGGGGAAATGGGTATCATTGGGAGTGGGGATAACAATCAAATCAATATCCGGATTGGCGAAAAGCGCATTCGCCGATGCAACCACCTCAGTCGCCGGCCAATCGGCCAGCACCTTTCTGGCGTCGCTGCTGGCGACCGCCGCCAGTTCCATCCCCGGCGTACCGCCGATCAGCGGCGCATGGAACGTTTTGCTGGCATAACCGTAGCCTATCAGTCCGACCCGTATAGCATCACTCATCATGTTGCCCTCGCTTACTGTCCTTACCATAACTATAAACCGCAAACTTTCTCTTAACCCTCACCCATGTTTATC
>CABUCP010000653.1 GCA_902490055.1 uncultured Klebsiella sp.
GCACTAACGGAAACCGGAGAGTTTTTTTACTCGCATGCTCAACAGCTGTTATTACAATGGGAGGAGACGCGCCAGTTAACCTCCGCGCTGGATAAACATCCTTCCGGCCTATTACGGATAAGCGTACCCAGCACTTTTGGCCGCTTGCACGTGATGCCTTTTGTTGATGAATTTCTCCGCCTACACCCCAACATCTCGCTGGATATGAGTTTTAACGATGAAATTCAGGACCTGATAGAAGCGCGAATCGATCTTAGTATTCGCATCGGCGTCTTACCTGACTCATCCATTCATGCGCGCAAACTGGCTTCGCAAACGCGTTCAGCCTGGGCCAGCCCGCAGTGGATTGCGGAAAATCGTCCTGGCGCTACGCCGGGCGCCGAAGGCGCCGGTCAGCCACAGATGAATATCGTGATGTTTTCTCGTCTGCACGGAGCCGGCTGGTATACGCGTCAGGTCGGTTCAGAGGAAGAATGGCAGCGGATACCGATTAACTATCGCCTGAGCGTCAGCGATAGCGCCGCCATGCTTTATGCCTGCGTCAATCATACCGGGATTGCGATTTTACCAAACTGGCTATCGCGCCAGGCTGAGGAGCAAGGACTTATTCAGCGCGTATTTCCGGACTGGGAATTCAGTATGTTTCCCAGCGAAACCGCCATCTGGATGCTGTACCCGCAAAAGCGGATACTGCCGCACAAGGTCCGCACCTTTATCGACTTTATGATTGAAAAAGTGGGCGCGCCGCCGTACTGGGAGAAGGATGTTGATTAACAAAGGCTTGCGCGCGGCTATATTGCGCTTTCCACGTTTCTTGAGCGCGGACTTCACCCGACTAAAGCCTGCCGTTATTCAGCCTTGACGTGAAAAACGTCAGCGCCGCGGCGCCCAAAAGCAACGCGCTGCTCATTGCAAAAGCGCTCTGCCAGCCGAGATGGTCAAAGACCATGCCGCCCGCCGTTGACCCCATTGCAATAGAGAGCTGGATCACCGCAACCATTAGCCCGCCCCCGGCTTCCGCATCGTCAGGAAGCGTGCGCGCAATCCACGTCCACCAGCCTGTTGGCGCGGCGGTTGCCAGCATTCCCCAAACGCCTAACAGCAGCGCGACTATTGCCACCTGATGACTAGTCAGAATTAAGGCGACGGCGATAATCGCCATCAACCCAGGAATAATCACCAGCGTTAAGTAGAATCTCGCGTTGAGAAATTTTGAAACCACCAGTGTGCCAATAAAACCCGCGATACCGATAACCAGTAAAATCAACGATAATCCGGAGGAATCAACCCGCGTCACCCCCTCCAGGAACGGGCGCACATAGGTAAATAACGCAAACTGCCCCATAAAAAACAGGCCGCAGGCCAGCAGACCAAGAGATACAACGAAACGACTGAACAGGTGGAATACCGAACCTCGTGGCAGAGATTTTTTATTACCCTTCATCGCCGGCAGGCTAAAGCATTGCCAGATAAAGGCCGCAACCGCGATGGGGACCAGGCACAAGAAAGCGCCTCGCCATCCGAGGGTGGACCCCAGATAACTGCCCATTGGCGCGGCAACCACCGTCGCTAACGCATTGCCGGCATTAAAAATCGCCAGCGCGCGCGTGACCTGATGCTGCGGCACCAGACGAATCGCCGTGGCCGCAGACAATGACCAGAAGCCCCCGATCGCGATGCCAATCATCGCGCGTCCGACCATATACGCCAGATAACTGGAAGCCAGGGCGATAATAAGCCCCGATACGGCCATCAGAACCGTCATCCCCAATAGCAGAGACTTGCGATTCATATTTCCCGCCAGAGTCGAAAGGGTCAGGCTGGTTACAACGGCCAGCGCGCCGGAGATGGCAATCCCCTGACCTGCCAGCCCCTCCGTCACCCCTAAATCACGGGCAATCGGCGTGAGCAGGCTGACGGGCATAAATTCGGAGGCTATCAGGACAAAGACGCATAGGGTCATGGCAAAAATGCCGCCCCAGTAAGCGTGTTGATGATGCGATAAGGTTGTTTGGTTTAATTTCGACATATTCGAATTTCACGAAGATCAGGATAAAAGCCACCGGCCTATGGACG
>CABUCP010000654.1 GCA_902490055.1 uncultured Klebsiella sp.
TAAACCGGTAGACTCGCCCCACCGCAGACCAATGAGGTACGCTTATGACAATAACCTGCAGCTTATACAGCGGCGGCCAATGGCACGATGCCGAAGGCCGCGCTACCTTTACTCGTCGCAATCCACTGAGCGGAGAAATAGTCTCTGTCGCCCCCGCCGCCAGCCTGTATGATGCTCGCCGCTGCGCCGACTCTGCCGCCTCAGCGTTTCCGCAATGGCGCGACACCACGCCTGCAGAGCGCCGCCGCCTGTTGCTGGAAGCCGCCGAACAAATGCTGTTAAGAGAGGCAAAATTTATTGCCACCATGGCCGCAGAGACCGGCGCCACCGCGCACTGGGCCGGTTTTAACGTTCATCTGGCGGCAGATATTCTGCGCGAAGCCGCTGCCTTAACGACACAAATTGAAGGGCGCATTATCCCCTCTAACGTGCCGGGGAATCTGGCAATGGGCGTACGCCAGGGCGCTGGGGTGGTGCTGGCAATGGCGCCGTGGAATGCGCCGCTGATTCTCGCTACCCGCGCGATTGCCACGCCGCTGGCCTGCGGTAATACGGTAATCCTCAAAGGCTCAGAACTATCGCCGGCCACCCAGGCACTGATCGTCGATGCGCTAACCGCAGCAGGCTTTCCTGATGGCGTGGTGAATTACCTCACCAGTTCTACAGCCGATACGCCAGCGCTGGTTGAATCACTTATTGCGCATCCGGCCATTCGTCGGGTGAATTTTACCGGCTCGACGCCGGTTGGCCGTATTATCGCCCGCACCTGCGGCGAACATCTGAAACCTGCGGTGCTGGAGCTCGGCGGCAAAGCGCCATTATTGGTGCTGGCTGACGCCGATCCAGAGCAAGCGGCGGCTGGCGCAATTTTCGGCGCCTTTGCCAACTCTGGGCAGATTTGCATGTCGACCGAGCGCATCATCGTTGACGCGAGTATTGCCGATGAATTTATCGCGTTGATCAGCCAACGCGCTGCCGCCTTACCTCCGGCGCTGCTCGGGCCAGTCGTTGATTTGAAAACCATGCAACGCTGTAATGCGCTGATTGACGATGCGTTGGCGAAGGGGGCCCGCCTGCTATGTGGCGGTAAAGCGGATTCGACGCAAATGCGCGCAACCCTTCTGGACGGCGTCACGAGAGAAATGCGGATATGGCGTGAAGAGTCTTTCGGCCCGGTTAAAGCGGTGATCCGCGTCAACGGCGATGACGAAGCGCTGGCCGTTGCTAACGACAGCGAATATGGTTTATCCGCAGCAGTATATAGCCGCGACAGCGCCCGCGCATGGAACGTGGCGCAAAATCTCCAAACGGGGATTTGCCACATCAACGGCCCAACCGTACATGATGAGGCGCAAATGCCGTTCGGCGGCTGTAAGTCTTCAGGCTATGGTCGCTTTGGCGGGCGCGCGGGGATCGCCGAGTTTACTGAACTACGCTGGATAACCATGCAAACGCGCCCGCGTGAATTACCGTTCTGAACTTCCGCGGTTTGCTTCAGAGTAACCCGGCAATAACGCGCGCCAGCGCCGCCGGGTTTTCCCAGGCCATCGAATGTCCAACCTGCGGAACAATAGCCACTGCAATGCCATTATTCTCGACATCTGTCATTTCCTGCGCCGGTAATGACAAGCTGCCATAGATAAGCGCCTTACGGCTTTTCAGGGCGATAAATCGCTCAAACCACGAGGGAGTCCCCCCTGCAATCAGGCTACTGGCGCCGCGCCATAACGCCCACGGCGCACTATTTTGCAAACAACCCGCCCATGGCGAGGTTTCCGCCGCCAACATGGTTTGATATCCAGCAGAGATAAATTCGGCTTCAGCCAATTCGACAATTTTCCGGCTATACATCCCGCCGCCAGCATAGAGATTGGGTTCGGCAACAATTAAGGTTTCAACCCGCTCGCCGAGAAGCTGCGCCGCCTCGATAGCCACACTGCCTCCCATACTGTGGCCGTAGATCGCGCAGCGTTCAATATGCAAGTGATCCAACAACTCCAGGACAACAGCGGCCTGTTCGCTAATTCGGTAACCGAACTGCTGCGGTTTATCGCTATAGCCAAAGCCGG
>CABUCP010000655.1 GCA_902490055.1 uncultured Klebsiella sp.
TGCATGAAATACATTAAAACGATGTCGCAGCAGAAGCTGAGCATTTGGCTTGCGCTGTACATCGGCTGGTTTATGAACGCCGCGGTGTTTTTCCGCCGCTTCGATGGCTACGCTCAAGAGTTTACCTTCTGGAAAGGGTTGTCCGGGGTGGTGGAGCTGGTGGCGACGGTACTGGTTACCTTCTTCCTTCTGCGCCTGCTGTCGTTATTCGGCCGCCGGGTCTGGCGAATATTAGCGACGCTCGTGGTGCTGTTTTCCGCGGCGGCAAGCTATTACATGACCTTCCTCAACGTGGTGATTGGCTACGGTATTATCGCTTCGGTAATGACCACCGATATTGACCTATCGAAAGAGGTTATCGGTTGGCATCTGATTCTGTGGCTGGTGGTGGTCAGCGCGTTACCGCTGCTGCTTATCTGGAGCAACCGCTGCCGTAAAACGCTGCTGCAGCAGGTGAAAACGCCGGGCCAGCGGGCGAAAAATATCCTGATAGTCGTGCTGGCAGGGCTGATGGTCTGGGGGCCGATTCGTCTGCTGGAAGTGCGGCAGAAGAACGTAGAGCGTAATTCAGAAGTCGATATGCCGAGTTACGGCGGGGTGATTGCCAACTCCTATTTGCCTTCTAACTGGCTGTCGGCGCTGGGGCTATACGCCTGGGCGCAGGTGGATGAATCGTCAGATAACAAATCGCTGATTAACCCGGCGAAGAAATTTACCTATGTGGCGCCGCAGGATCTTGATGATACCTATGTGGTGTTTATTATCGGCGAGACCACCCGCTGGGATCACATGGGCATTCTCGGCTATAGCCGTAATACCACGCCGAAGCTGGCGCAGGAAAAGAACCTTGTGGCCTTCCGCGGCACCTCTTGCGACACCGCCACCAAGCTGTCGCTGCGCTGCATGTTCGTGCGCGAGGGCGGAGCGGATGATAATCCGCAGCGGACGCTGAAAGAGCAGAACGTGTTTGCCGTATTGCACCAGTTGGGTTTTGCCGGCGACCTGTATGCCATGCAGAGCGAAATGTGGTTCTACAGCAACACGATGGCCAACAATATCGCCTATCGCGAGCAGATCGGCGCAGAGCCGCGCAACCGCGGTAAGAACGTTGACGACATGCTGCTGGTCGATGAGATGCAGCGCGGCATGGCGCAAAACCCGAGCGGTAAGCGCCTGATTATTCTCCATACCAAGGGCTCGCACTTTAACTATACCCAGCGCTACCCGCGCAGCTTCGCGCAGTGGAAGCCTGAATGCGTCGGCGTGGACAGCAAATGTTCGAAGGCCGAGCTGATAAATTCTTACGATAATAGCGTTACCTACGTGGACCACTTTATCGTTAGCGTGCTGGATCAACTGCGGGATAAGAAAGCTATCGTGTTCTATGCCGCTGACCACGGCGAGTCGATTAATGAGCACGAGCATCTGCACGGTACGCCGCGCATGATGGCGCCGCCGGAGCAGTTCCGCGTGCCGATGATGGTCTGGATGTCGGATAAGTATCTGGAAAATCCGGACCATGCCGCGTCCTTTGCGCGCCTGAAGCAGCAGGCGACAACGAAGGCTCCGCATCGCCACGTTGAGTTGTATGACACCATTATGGGCTGTCTGGGTTATACCTCGCCGGACGGCGGGATCAACGAGAACAACAACTGGTGTCACGTGCCAGCCGCCGCGAAAAAGGCGCAGGAGTAGCAGGAGTGGCGAGTTTCTCGCCGCTTGATTGATTTTTTGCTAATAAGGCATTGACGGGTGTGCGTCCCAGCAGTAAGATGCGCCCCGCATTCGGTGATTGGCGCAGCCTGGTAGCGCACTTCGTTCGGGACGAAGGGGTCGGAGGTTCGAATCCTCTATCACCGACCAAATTCGAAAAGCCTGCTCAACGAGCAGGCTTTTTTGCATCTGCGGCCCGTAGAGGATGAGAACCTCCGGGGGCAGAGGTTCGACTCGAGCGTAGCGAGAGAACGTTGCGTCAGCAACGGCCCGCAGGGCGAGCCACGAAGTGGCGAGTCATCCTCTATCACCGACCAAATTCGAAAAGCCTGCTCAACGAGCAGGCTTTTTTGC
>CABUCP010000656.1 GCA_902490055.1 uncultured Klebsiella sp.
TGCTTACAAATACGGTCTCACGCAAGGTCGCGTGGCTGCGGGTCGTCACGCTGGCAATTGCCGCTTTTATCTTTAATACCACTGAATTTGCCCCGGTGGGCCTGCTGTCCGACATTGCCGATAGCTTCGGCATGGAAACGGCGCAGGTCGGAATAATGCTGACCATCTATGCCTGGGTGGTAGCGCTGATGTCGCTGCCGTTCATGCTGTTGACCAGTAAAATGGAGCGCCGCCGTCTGCTGATCGGTCTGTTCGTGCTGTTCATTATCAGCCACGTGCTGTCATTCTTCGCGTGGAATTTCACCGTGCTGGTGGTGAGCCGTATCGGTATCGCCTTCGCCCATGCGGTGTTCTGGTCGATCACCTCGGCGCTGGCTATCCGCATGGCGCCGGCGGGCAAACGCGCGCAGGCGCTCAGCCTGATCGCCACCGGTACCGCGCTGGCGATGGTCTTCGGTATCCCAATAGGCCGTATCGTCGGGCAGTATTTCGGCTGGCGCACCACTTTCCTGGCAATTGGCCTCGGCGCTTTAGCGACCCTGGTCTGCCTGGCCAAGCTGTTGCCGCCGCTGCCGAGCGAACACTCCGGTTCACTGAAGAGTTTGCCGGTACTGTTCCGCCGCCCGGCGCTGCTCGGCATCTATCTGCTGACGGTTATCGTGGTGACCGCCCACTACACGGCTTATAGCTATATCGAGCCATTCGTACAGACCGTCGCCGGCCTGAGCGGCAACTTCGCGACCCTGCTGCTGTTGGTACTCGGCGGTGCGGGAATTATCGGCAGCATTCTGTTCGGCAAGCTGGGTAACCAGCATGCTTCCGGGCTGATCAGTATCGCCATTGGCCTGCTATTGGTGTGCTTACTGCTACTGCTCCCGGCTTCACAAAATGCCAATCAGCTGATGCTGCTCAGCGTCTTCTGGGGAATAGCGATTATGATTATCGGCCTCGGAATGCAGGTGAAAGTGCTCGCGCTGGCGTCGGATGCCACCGATGTCGCCATGTCGCTGTTCTCCGGTATTTTCAATATTGGCATCGGCGCAGGCGCGCTGGTCGGCAGCCAGGTCAGTACTCATCTGTCGATGTCAGCGATTGGCTATGTGGGCGCGGTACCGGCGCTGGTGGCGCTGGTGTGGTCGGTGATGATTTTCCGCCGCTGGCCGACACCGTTGGATGAACATCAACCGCATCACTCCTGATGCTGGCGGATAACTTTATCATCTGCATGCTGCGGAGTTTGATTCAGGTCAGCTGAAATAAAAAGGCCCGGCGCACTCCTGCCGCCGGGCCCTTTGTTGCATAGCCGCCATCAAGCGTGGTAGTTGGTAATAATCTCCAGCACGCCGTTGATGATGAACTGTACGCCCATACAGACCAGCAGGAAGCCCATCAGGCGGGAAATGGCTTCAATACCGCCTTTACCGACCAAGCGCATGATCGCCCCGGAACTGCGCAGACAGCCCCACAAAATAATCCCCACCAGCGCAAAGATGATCGGCGGCGCCACCAGTACCACCCAGTCCGGAAAATCGACGCCGTGTTTGACCGTCGAGGCGGAACTGATAATCATCGCAATGGTGCCGGGCCCTGCGGTACTCGGCATCGCCAGCGGCACGAAGGCGATGTTGGCCGTCGGCTCATCCTGCAGCTCTTCCGATTTGATCTTCGCTTCCATTGAATCGTGGGCTTTCTGCTGCGGAAACAGCATGCGAAAACCGATAAAGGCCACGATCAGGCCGCCGGCAATGCGCAGGCCGGGAATGGAAATACCAAAGGTATTCATCACCACCTGCCCGGCATACCACGCCACCATCAGGATCGCGAAGACATAGACTGATGCCATCAGCGACTGCCGGTTGCGTTCGGCGTTATTCATATTGCCCGCCAGGCCGAGGAACAAGGCCACGGTGGTCAGCGGATTCGCCAGCGGTAAAATTACCACCAGGCCGATCCCGATTGCTTTAAAGAGTTCAAGCATAATTAGTCAACGTCCCGTTAAGTATCATTTTTCCAGCACTGTTTCAGGTGGTGAGTATATCGGCAGCAGGCTGTTCTACGCC
>CABUCP010000657.1 GCA_902490055.1 uncultured Klebsiella sp.
TGGCGTCGAAAATGCCTGATTCTTTACTCGTCTCTCAAATTCGTTCCGCATCTCGTTTAATGGTGCGCGAACTCGGTTTTATGAACAGCACGCTGGCGGCCACCGCGTATTCGCCCTCAGCCGTCCACGCGTTGCTGGAAATTTCAACCCGCGAAGCGTTGACCGCCGCACAGCTGGTACAGGTGCTGGGACTGGAGAAATCGAGCGTCAGCCGCATGCTGTCACGGCTCCAGGCCGCCGGAGAAATAGAGGAATGCGAACGCGCCGATGATGGGCGCTTCAAGCAACTGGCGCTGACGGCAAAGGGGCGGGAAACGGTGGCCCGCATTAACGATTATGGCGCCATGCGGGTGATGGATGCGCTAACGCATCTGGACGACGGGCAGCAGCAGGTGGTTGCCGCCGGACTCACCGCCTATGCCCAGGCGCTGGAACAGTGCCGCCAGACTACGGTCGCCAGCCGTTCTGATGAAATAAAGATTGTCTCAGGTTACCATCCGGGCGCGATCGGCCGCATAGCGCAGATGCACGGAGAGTATTACGCTCGTCATTACGACTTCGGCCATTATTTCGAAGGCAAAGTCGCCAGCGGTCTTGCTGAGTTTGCGGGCCGTCTTACGGCCGAGCGGAATCAGATATGGCTGGCTATCAAAAATGGCGCCATTGTTGGTTCTGTCGCTATTGATGGCGAAGATCTTGGCAACAACGAAGCGCATCTGCGATGGTTTATTCTCGGTGATGGTTGCCGTGGAAGCGGGGTGGGGCGTCGGCTACTCGCTGAAGCGGTGAACTTTTGCGACCAGCAGGGTTTCGCTGCCGTGCAGCTGTGGACGTTTAGCGGTTTGCATGCCGCGCGAAAATTATATGAATCCTTCGGTTTCACGTTAAGTGAAGAGTGGCAGGGCGATCAGTGGGGGATGACCATGCTTGAGCAGCGGTTTACCCGCCTGAACGTGAGTGAATCTCTCTAGTTGGGATAAACCAATATAGTGAACGGTGCCAGGCACCGTTCACCGCAACCGCTATAGCTGGCTTATTTTTATGTCATCCAAATCGATATCTTCCTCTTCGTAATCATCATTTGCTATCACCTCACGAGGAACATCCTTTTTGATGACGGCGTAAACAATACCGGTGACGAAAATATTGACCAGCAAGGCCATCACGCCGGCCATCGGATGCGACATGGTCGGGATCATCAGCACGCCGCCAAAAGGTACGGTTGCATCAGCGCCATACACCATGGTGACCGCGCCGCCGCAGGCGCCGCCGATGGCCGCCGCGACGATGCCGCGAACGATATCATTCATTACGATTGGAATAGAACCTTCTACAATATTGACTATCCCCATCGGGACCGCCGACTTTAAGGTCTCGATCTCTTCGTGGTTATAAATATTTTTACGCAGAAGTTTGGCGATAAAGAAAGCCAGACCGAAACCAATCGGTGTTGCCGTGTTCACTAGCTGAAGTGCGGTAATGGGCTCATTGATCCCCTGTGCCTGCAGCGTTAAGACGAATGCGAAGCAGGTTTTATTAAGCGGCCCCCCGAAATCAACGATACACAACCCGCCAATGACTGCGCCTAAGACTAAATTGGAGGAGGTCCCCATGCTTCTCAGGAAAGAGGTCAGCGCGTCGGTGAAAATACCAATAGGCGTCCCGATGATATAAACCATGATCAGGCAACTGATGATGGAGGCAAAAAAGGGCACAATCAACGTTGGCATCAAACCGCGGGCCCATGCGGGTACCCTGACATTTTTAATGATAGCCAGCGCAATATAGCCGGAAATGTAGCCACCGATCATGCCGCCGATGAAACCCGCGCTGATGGCATTCGCCGCCAGTCCGACAACAAAGCCCGGTGCAATACCCGGCTTGCCGGCGATCGAACCGGATATTCCGACGGCGATTACCACGGGCAAAAGCCCAAGGGCTTTCGCCCCCATGGTGGCCAACGCCTGCCAGAGATCAAAGTGACCGGGAACTAAAGCGTCTTGTACCGTACCGCCTAGGCCCATACCGAT
>CABUCP010000658.1 GCA_902490055.1 uncultured Klebsiella sp.
AATTCAAATAATGAACTATCACGGTGGGCAACTACTTGCCCACCGTAAAGGAGAGACCATGCAACGTCATCAGGCCCCGTTCCGTGCAGATATCGTCGGCAGTTTTTTACGTCCTAACGCCATTAAACAGGCGCGGATCCAGCTGGCGGAAGGCAACATCGATGCTCAGCATCTGCGCCAGATTGAGAATGAAGCGATTCGCCAACTGGTGCAGCAGCAGTGCGACTGCGGCCTGCACGTGGTGACCGATGGCGAATTTCGCCGCGCGTGGTGGCACTTCGATTTCTTCGATGGCCTGCAGGGCGTTGAGCGTTATGACTCCGAGCAGGGAATTCAATTTAACGGCGTACAAACCAAAGCCCACGGGATCCGCGTTACCGGCAAACTGGGCTTTGGCGACCATCCGATGCTGGAAGATTTTCGCTTCCTGAAAAGCATCAGCGGCGACGCGCAGCCGAAAATGACGATTCCAAGCCCAAGCGTGCTGCACTTCCGCGGCGGACGTAAAGTGATTGATAGTACGGTCTATCCGGATCTGGCTGATTATTTCGACGATCTGGCGGCTACCTGGCGTGACGCTATTCAGGCGTTTTATGCCGCCGGCTGCCGTTATCTGCAGCTTGATGATACCGTCTGGGCCTATTTGTGTTCGGATGAACAGCGTCAGCAGGTGCGCGAGCGCGGCGACGATCCAGACGAACTGGCGCGGACCTATGCCCGGGTGCTGAATAAAGCGCTGGAAGGGAAACCGCAGGATCTGACCGTCGGCCTGCACGTCTGTCGCGGCAACTTCCGCTCGACCTGGATCTCAGAGGGCGGCTATGAGCCGGTGGCGGAAATCCTTTTCGGCGGCGTCAACATTGATGCATTCTTCCTGGAATACGATAACGACCGTTCCGGCGATTTTGCGCCGCTGCGTTTCATCCGTCCAGGACATCAGCAGGTTGTGCTGGGGCTTATCACCACCAAAAACGGCGAGCTGGAAAACCCGGAAGGCGTGAAAGCGCGCTTACAGGAGGCCGCGCAGTACGTGCCGCTGGAGCAGATTTGTTTAAGCCCGCAGTGCGGCTTTGCCTCCACCGAAGAGGGCAATTCATTAAG
The DNA here is from genome assembly GCA_902490055.1 of uncultured Klebsiella sp. GTDB lineage: Bacteria > Pseudomonadota > Gammaproteobacteria > Enterobacterales > Enterobacteriaceae > Klebsiella. Next base: position 1,102 of record CABUCP010000658.1, read on the forward strand.
CGAAGCCCAACAGTGGGATAAAGTGCGGCTGGTGACCGGTATCGCCGCCCAGGTGTGGTAAGCGCAACTGAGGCCCGCGGATGCGGGCTTGAGGTTGTGAGACCACCAACAGCGGCAGTTTCAGTCAGCATCGCGGTGGTCGGAACGCAAATTACGCCTGTGCGGTTTGCCACGGGCGCACGTTCATGCCGCGGAAAATCATCAACCACGCGGCGACAATCGCCAGCATTAAAATCACGAATAACGACCAGTGCGGCAGGTGGGTCAGAATAACCCCGGTCAGCATGGGATTAAATGCCGCGCCTAACCAGCCTAACGATTGGGCGGAAAAATAGCTGGCTTTCATGCCGGGCGGGGCAATCTGATCGATCAGCATATATTCGCCCGGTGCGTAAATCACTTCGCCAAGGGTAAAGATGGCGGCGGAAGCGCCCCACATCACCAGGTTATCACCGGAGAGGATAAACCCGCCGAGACCCACCACATAGCACAGGGTACCGAAGGTCATCAGCGGGCGAATATTTCGCGCCGATAGCCGGCGACCAACCGCATATTGCAACGCGACGACAACGGCGGCATTCACCGGCAGCACCACCGCGACCACCTTTTCCGCGAAATCGCTGGTGCCGGCGACCAGCACATATTGCGAAATGCAGGAAGCAAAAGAACCGCCGACAAAGGACGCCAGCAGGCCGGAAAAGGTAAACCACAGCAAGGCGCGGTCACGTAAAAGCACCGATGGCGTCCACTCCGGAGTGATGCCTTCAATCTTTGCTGCAGACGTGCGCTCGACGAAGAGCTGAATAAACATCAGCGGGAAAGCGGCGCACAGCGCAGCCAACCAGAACGGCAGATTGATACTCTGCATCACCAGCAGCGTGCCGATTGGCGGCCCGATGGTCCAGCCAATATTCAGAAAGG
>CABUCP010000659.1 GCA_902490055.1 uncultured Klebsiella sp.
GATAGGCGACCGGCATTGATTGAAAACGATCGGCGATGATAAAGCCGGTTTTGGCGTCAGTTTCATATTTGATGATACCGCCAGCCGGGATTTCGGTCACCGCGTAAAACTCCTCAGGGTTGTTTTCCGGTTGCGGAAACTCAAGTACGTTATGCGCCCCGGCAGTTGTTGAAAGAAACAGCGTCGCGGCGAAGATGGTTTTTACCAGATGCATTGTGTTGTCACTCTATCGTTATCAGAAATAGGTCAGCGCCACGGTAGACATTACGGATGAACAGCGAATGACGATTTCATGGCACTTTCATGACCTACCAAAATTGATACAAACGTATGAATTTTGTGCCAAATATGCAGCAAATAACCACATTCCCGACCGGCCCTCTTGTAATTCACGGTGTAAGATCTAATCCTTAATGAGTATTATTTTCATAGTTCGCCCATTCGTATCACTCACAAGGAGAAACACATGAAAGCTGCTGTAGTCACCCACGACCACCAGATTGATGTGACCGATAAAAAGCTGCGCCCGCTGGAGCATGGCGAAGCGCTGCTGAAAATGGAATGCTGCGGGGTTTGTCATACTGACCTGCACGTTAAGAACGGCGATTTCGGCGACAAAACCGGCGTGATCCTCGGCCATGAAGGTATTGGTATCGTTGAGAAAGTCGGCCCGGGCGTTACTTCCCTGAAACCGGGCGACCGCGCCAGCGTGGCGTGGTTCTTCGAAGGCTGTGGCCACTGCGAGTACTGTAACAGCGGCAACGAGACGCTGTGTCGCACGGTCAAAAATGCCGGTTATACCGTTGATGGCGGCATGGCTGAAGAGTGTATCGTCACCGCCGATTATGCGGTTAAAGTACCGGATGGCCTGGACTCCGCAGCCGCCAGCAGCATCACCTGCGCGGGCGTCACCACTTATAAAGCAGTAAAAATCTCGCATATTAAACCGGGCCAATGGATCGCCATTTACGGCCTTGGCGGCCTCGGTAACCTGGCGCTGCAATATGCCAAAAACGTCTTTAATGCCAAAGTGATCGCCGTTGACGTTAACGATGGGCAACTGGAACTGGCTGCATCAATGGGCGCCGATCTTACCGTTAACTCACGTAATGAAGACGCGGCGAAAATTATTCAGCAGAAAACCGGCGGCGCCCATGCGGCCGTGGTGACCGCCGTCGCCAAAGCGGCATTTAACTCCGCCGTTGATGCGGTACGCGCCGGTGGCCGCGTGGTCGCTGTAGGTCTGCCGCCGGAGGCGATGAGCCTTGATATCCCGCGCCTGGTGCTCGATGGTATCGAAGTCGTCGGTTCGCTGGTTGGTACCCGTCAGGACCTGATTGAAGCCTTCCAGTTCGCCGCTGAAGGTAAAGTGGTGCCGAAAGTCACCCTGCGCCCGCTGGGCGACATCAACGCTATCTTTAAAGAGATGGAACAAGGCCAAATTCGCGGCCGTATGGTTATCGACTTCCGTCGTTAATCTTCCCCGACCTCTCCCAACAGGGAGAGGTCAATCGATCGTCTATGAAACATGAATTAAACTTGCGCCGCCCGTTGGCTCTGTTGCTGCGTCATCCGTCGCTGGTAGCGGGCATACAGCAACAGCGCGCTCATCGCCAGGAACGACAGTGCGGCCGCCGGTAAAGCGACCGAACGCCAACCTGCGCCAAAGGTAATCATCATTCCGCCGCAGAAGGCGCCAATGGCGCTGCCGAGATTAAAAGCTATTTGCCCCCCCGCCGCACCCAGCATCTCGCCGCCTTTGGCATTCTGCAGCAGTAAAATCTGCAATGGCGCCGCCAGCGCAAACAGCCCGGCGCAGCAGATAAACGACAGCGTCAGCGCGGCCAGCGGATTGGCGCCAAACGTAAAGATCAACAGCAGCACGATGACAATCAGGCCATTGGTCATCGCCGCAATAGTTAGCGGGCTGAAACGTCCGGATATTCGACCGCTAAAGAGGTTGCCCAAAACCATCCCCAACCCGACCAGCATCATAATTAGCATCATTGCCGACTCGCT
>CABUCP010000660.1 GCA_902490055.1 uncultured Klebsiella sp.
CCCGTTTTTGCAAAGTGAAACTCTCGTTCTGGATTAACCTGCTGACCGCCGCCCTTGGCGTGCTCTGCTTTATTGTGCCGGTACAGTTCTGGACGTTAGTGCTGACGGTGCACATTCTGATTTCTATTATTCAGGGCGGCAATGGCGCTTTGCAATGGTCGATGATTACCGATAGTAATAACTATGGCGAGTGGAAAACCCAGCGGCGAATTACCGGGATGAACGTCGCCGCCAATATTTTCGTCATTAAGCTCGGCGTGGCCGTCGGCGGGGCGATCCTCGGCTGGGTGCTGGCGTACTTCCATTACGCCGCCAACAGTGCGGCGCAGCCTGCGTCAGCGGTGCACGGCGTGATGCTGCTATTTACCCTGGTCCCGGCGTTGTTTTATGTCCTTACCGCCTTCTCGATTAAATTCTATGGCTTAACCGAAAATAGAATGAACGGCATTGTTACTGATTTGAAAAACGGAACCTTCGCGCAGTCCTGATTCATTTGGCAGCGGCCTGGCGGCAATGTGACACATTGTCCCGGGCATGCCATTAGCAAAAATAAATAATAATTCATTGAGGGATGCAATAGATGAAACTGAAATATGTGGCATTAGCCATTAGCGCCGCCATGTCCTCTGGTCTGTTGGCGGCAGAAGATAATAATACTGTTGACATTAATCAGCGGCTGGCGCAGCTGGAACAGCGCTTAATGCAGGCGGAGCAGCGCGCCAATGCGGCGGAAGCGCAAATTCAGGCGCTGCAACAGCAGCAGGTGGTGGTCGCCAGCAACGCGCCGTCGGTGAAAGTTGAAGCCGCAACGCCGGTGACTGCGGGTAAAACGCCGAGCAAACTGACGCTGTCCGGCTATGGCGACATCAAAATGTACGGCGACGTCGAGTTTAATATGGATGGCGCCAGCGGCAGCGGTAGCCTGACCTCGGTCAAAACCAGCGCCAGCAAAAACTGGGCGCCGGGCAGTAAAGAACGTTGGGATATCAACGGACGCATCCTGCTCGGTTTTGACGGCCTGCGAAAAATGGATAACGGTAATTTTGCCGGTTTCTCTGCCCAACCGCTGGCGGATATGACCGGTAAAATGAACCTGGATGATGCGGTCTTTTTCTTTGGTCGCGAGGACGACTGGAAGGTGAAGGTCGGCCGTTTCGAAGCCTACGATATGTTCCCGCTTAACCAGGATACCTTTATTGAGTATTCCGGCAACACCGCCAACGATCTCTACAGCGACGGCTACGGCTATATCTATATGATGAAAGAAGGGCGCGGGCGCAGCAGCAGCGGCGGCAATTTCCTGATAAGCAAAACGCTGGATAACTGGTATTTCGAGCTCAATAACCTGGTAGAGAACGGCAGTTCGCTATTCCAGGATGCGAGCTATCACGGCAATACGCTGGAAAATGAAAAGAACGTGGCTTATTTGCGCCCGGTGGTCGCCTGGAATAGCGGGCGCTTTAGCGCCGCGGCGGCGATGGAAAAGAATGTGGTTAAAAACGCCTACGGCTATTATGCGAATAACGGTCACTGGGTCGATCAGTCTGACCGTACCGGTTATGGTCTGACAATGGCGTGGAACGGACAGAAAACCGACCCTGAAGATGGCATCACCACCAATATCAACGTGGCGTATATGGATGCCTCGGATGAAAAAGACTTCACCGCCGGGATCAACTCGTTGTGGCGCCGTTTTGAACTGGGCTACATCTACGCGCACAACAAGATCGAACAATTCAACGCCGGCAACTACGTCTCCACCTGTGACGACAGCTGCTGGATCTCCAATGTCGGCGACTATGACATTCATACGATTCATGCCTCTTATCTGCTGCCAAACATCATGGACATGGAGAACTTTAATATTTATCTCGGCGCCTATGCCTCGTGGATTGAAGCGAAACCGGATGTCGGCAGTAGCCATCAGGATTCCCGCTACGGCGGCCGCGTCCGCTTTAAATATTACTTCTGAGCAGTCAGAGCCCGCTTACTGCGGGCTCTGACTATGCTGAATAA
>CABUCP010000661.1 GCA_902490055.1 uncultured Klebsiella sp.
AGACAGGTACGAAATGACTCATTTACCAAAATTTTCCGCCGCCCTGCTCCATCCGCGCTACTGGCTGCTTTGGCTGGGCATCGGCCTGTTGTGGTTAGTTGTCCAACTACCCTATCCCGTCATCTACCGTCTCGGGAACGCCATTGGTCGCCTGGCAATGCGTTTTATGAAGCGCCGCGCAAAAATCGCTTATCGCAATCTGGAACTCTGCTTTCCTGAGAAAAGCGCGCAGGAGCGTCATCAACTGGTGGTACAAAACTTTGAATCCGTCGGCATGGGTCTGATGGAAACCGGGATGGCCTGGTTCTGGCCAACCCGCCGCATCGCGCGCTGGACTGATACCATTAACTTCAAATATGTCCGCGAGGTGCAGGCGCAGAAGCGCGGTATTCTGCTGATCGGTATTCATTTTCTGACCCTGGAAATGGGCGCCCGCATGTTCGGCATGAACGAACCCGGAATTGGCGTCTATCGCCCGAATGACAACCCGGTGATCGACTGGCTGCAAACCTGGGGCCGTCTGCGTTCCAACAAAGACATGATCGACCGTAAAGATCTCAAAGGTATGATCCGCGCGCTGAAAAAAGGCGAAGTGGTGTGGTATGCCCCGGATCACGACTACGGTCCCACCGCCAGCGTCTTTGCGCCGCTGTTTGCCGTCGACCAGGCTGCCACCACGTCCGGAACCTGGATGCTGGCGAAAATGTCCAAAGCTTGTATTGTGCCGTTCGTTCCGCGCCGTAAGCCGAACGGTAAAGGCTATGAGCTGATAATGCTGCCGCCTGAATGCGACCCACCGCTGGACAATGCCGAGACCACCGCGGCATGGATGAACAAAATCGTCGAGCAGTGCATCATGATGGCGCCGGAACAATATATGTGGCTGCATCGCCGCTTTAAAACCCGTCCGGAAGGCGTCCCTTCACGCTACTGATCTCCCTATTCCCGGGCAATATAGCGCCCGGGTCATTTCACCGATACGCGCTTCTCCGGTCCTCTTTAATACTCCTTTAGCTTTAAAAGCTATGCTCCATTGCGACAACCATTTCTCAGGCGGCTCATATTTTCCTTTATTTTGACCCGCATCGCGGGCCAGTGAGACCTTATGTCTTCTGCTGATACACCAATTAACTGGAAACGAAATCTTACCGTCACCTGGCTCGGCTGCTTTTTAACCGGCGCCGCGTTTAGCCTCGTTATGCCGTTCCTGCCGCTTTACGTCGAGCAGCTCGGCGTCACCGGCCATAGCGCGCTGAATATGTGGTCCGGGCTGGTCTTCAGTATTACCTTCCTGTTCTCCGCCATCGCATCGCCGTTTTGGGGTGGGCTGGCTGACCGCAAAGGACGCAAAATAATGCTGCTGCGGTCGGCGCTGGGGATGGCTATCGTCATGATGTTAATGGGCATGGCGCAGAACATCTGGCAATTTCTCATCCTACGCGCGCTGCTGGGGCTGCTTGGCGGCTTTATTCCCAATGCCAATGCGCTGATCGCCACGCAGATCCCGCGACAAAAAAGCGGTTGGGCGCTGGGAACCCTGTCAACCGGCGCGGTGAGCGGCGCGCTGCTCGGCCCGCTAGCCGGCGGTTTTCTCGCCGACCACTGGGGGCTACGCACCGTCTTCTTTATGACCGCCGCGGTACTGTTTATCTGCTTCCTGTTTACTCTATTTTTAATTCGCGAAAACTTCGCGCCGGTGAACAAAAAAGAGATGCTCAGCGCGAAAGACGTGTTCGGTTCGCTCAAAAACCCGAAGCTGGTGCTAAGCCTGTTCGTCACCTCGCTGATTATCCAGGTCGCCACCGGCTCCATTGCCCCGATCCTGACGCTGTACGTGCGCGATCTGGCGGGCAACGTCAGTAATATCGCATTTATCAGCGGGATGATCGCTTCCGTACCAGGGATTGCGGCCCTACTTAGCGCGCCGCGTCTTGGAAAGCTCGGCGATCGCATCGGCCCGGAGAAGATCCTGATTGTGGCGCTGGTTATCTCTGTGCTGCTACTCATACCG
>CABUCP010000662.1 GCA_902490055.1 uncultured Klebsiella sp.
ACCGATAGATTCCGCCAGCGCTTTCGCCGCGTCGAAGTTATCCAGATCCGCCATCTCGGTTTCCGGACGGTATTTCTTGATAGCTTCGCGCATGGTCAGTTTTTCGAACGGCTTACCGAAATCGAAAGTCTGGTCGCCGTAAGGCACTGCGGTGTTACCGAGGATATCCTGTGCCAGAGTGCGGAACAGGGATTCGGTCAGCTCGATCAGGTCTTTATAATCCGCGTAGGCCATATAGAGTTCCATCATGGTGAACTCTGGGTTATGACGAACGGAAATGCCTTCGTTACGGAAGTTACGGTTGATTTCGAAGACGCGTTCGAAGCCGCCAACCACCAGACGCTTGAGGTACAGTTCCGGCGCGATACGCAGGTACATGTCCAGATCCAGCGCGTTGTGATGGGTGATGAACGGACGCGCGGAAGCGCCGCCTGGGATCACCTGCATCATCGGGGTCTCTACTTCCATAAAGCCGCGGCCAACCATGAACTGGCGAATGCCAGCGAGGATTTGCGAACGAATTTTGAAAGTGTTCCGGGATTCGTCGTTGGAGATCAGGTCGAGGTAACGCTGGCGATAGCGCGCTTCCTGATCCTGCAGGCCGTGGAATTTGTCCGGCAGCGGGCGCAGAGCTTTGGTCAGCAGACGCAGCTCGGTGCAGTGAATGGAGAGCTCGCCGGTTTTGGTTTTGAACAGCTTACCGCGCGCGGCGATGATGTCGCCGAGGTCCCATTTTTTGAACTGATCGTTGTAGACGCCTTCCGCGAGGTCATCGCGCGCGACGTACAGCTGAATACGGCCGCCAACGTCCTGCAGCGTCACGAAGGAGGCTTTGCCCATGATACGGCGGGTCATCATGCGGCCAGCAACGGCGACTTCAACATTCAGCGCTTCCAGCTCTTCGTTTTCTTTCGCATCGAAGTCAGCGTGCAGTTGGTCAGAGGTATGGTCACGACGGAAATCGTTCGGGAATGCGACGCCCTGCTCACGCAGCGCAGCCAGCTTCTCGCGACGGGTTTTCAGTTCATTATTAAGGTCAATTGCCGCGTCAGCGCCCTGTGCTTGTTGTTCAGACATGTTGGTTCCTCATAACCCTGCTTTCAAACTTGCTTCGATAAATTGGTCCAGGCTGCCATCGAGCACCGCCTGAGTATTGCGGGTTTCCACCCCGGTGCGCAGATCTTTAATACGCGAGTCATCCAGCACGTAAGAACGGATCTGGCTGCCCCAGCCGATGTCGGACTTGTTGTCTTCCATCACCTGCTTCTCGGCATTTTTCTTTTGCATTTCCAGCTCATAAAGCTTCGCTTTCATCTGCTTCATGGCCTGGTCTTTGTTCTTATGCTGCGAACGGTCGTTCTGGCACTGCGTCACCAATCCGGTCGGGATGTGGGTAATACGCACCGCGGACTCTGTACGGTTAACGTGCTGTCCGCCCGCGCCGGATGCGCGGTAAACGTCGATACGCAGATCGGCCGGGTTAATTTCGATATCGATATCGTCATCAACTTCCGGATAGACAAACGCCGAACTAAAGGAGGTATGACGACGGCCGCCGGAATCGAACGGACTCTTACGGACCAGGCGGTGAACGCCGGTTTCAGTACGCAGCCAGCCGTAAGCGTAATCGCCAATGATTTTGATGGTCACGGATTTAATGCCCGCGACTTCACCTTCGGATTCTTCGATGATTTCGGTCTTAAAGCCGCGCGCTTCCGCCCAACGCAGGTACATGCGGGTCAGCATGCTGGCCCAGTCCTGGGCTTCGGTGCCGCCGGAACCGGCCTGAATATCGAGGTAGCAATCGGCGCTGTCGTATTCGCCGGAGAACATGCGGCGGAACTCAAGCTGCGCCAGTTTCTCTTCCAGCCCGTCCAACTCAGCCACCGCTTCGTTAAAGGTTTCTTCGTCTTCGGCTTCTACCGCCAGTTCCAGCAGACCGGCAACGTCTTCCAGCCCCTGGGACATCTGATCCAGAGTCTCGACAATAGCTTCCAGGGAAGAACGTTC
>CABUCP010000663.1 GCA_902490055.1 uncultured Klebsiella sp.
TTTCATGATAATGGTCTACCTCGCTGTGGAATGACACGGAGGTTACGCGCCGGGTGACATAAAATAAAAGTCTTGTTTATAATCACTTTCATCCAAAAAAATTATGGGTTGAAATGATGAACATTCGTTATGTGAGGTATTTCCTTGCCGTCGCCGAGCATCGGGGGTTTACCCGCGCCGCAGAAGCCCTGCACATTTCGCAGCCCGCGCTGTCGCAGCAAATCAAGATGTTAGAAGAGAGTCTCGACGCACAGCTTTTCGACCGTAGCGGCCGACATATTCATCTGACGGATGCGGGAGAAGTGTTTCTGCAGTATGCGCGCCAGGCATTCCAACTGCTGGACGAGGGGCAACGCGCTATCCATGATGTGGAAGACCTGAGCAGAGGTTCTTTACGTATTGCGGTAACCCCTACGTTTACTTCCTATTTCATCGTGCCGCTAGTGGCGGAATTTTATGCGCGCTATCCGCATATCACGCTGGATATTCAGGAAATGTCACAAGAAAAGATGGAAGGCATGCTGCTGGAAAATGAACTGGATATCGGTATCGCCTTCGCTACCGGTATTTCACCCGACATTATGTCAAATCCGCTGTTGAAAGAGGTTCTGGCGCTGGTCGTCGCTGAACATCATCCGCTCGCTCAGCAGGCTTCATTGACGCTTAACCAGCTGCGCGACGAAGGATTTATTCTACTCAATCATCATTTCGCCACCCGACTGCAGATTGACCACCGCTTTCATCAGGCAGACTTCCAGCCATCGGTAAAAATTGAAATGCACTCGATCAATGCCATTCTCGACATCATTCGCCAGACTGAACTGGTCACTATCCTGCCGCTGAGCGTCGCCGCGCGCCATTCGGGGCTGGTCGCCAAAATAATTGATGATGCTGCGCTTGAGAGAACCGCGGTCCTCATGCAACGAAAAGGGGCAAGGCAAAAAGCCGCCGCGCGAATTTTTGCCCAGATTGCCCATGAGGTGGCTAACCGGATAAAAGGTTAGGCCTGGGATTGTGCGGCCAGCCAATGATAGACCGCAGCCAGATCCTGACCGGCATACCCCTCTTCTACCGCATCATCCCAGCAGTCGGCGATTTTGCTGAGGATCGGCAGGTGGGTTGCGCCGGCGGCATCAAGCGCCAGGTTAGCATCTTTCAGCGCATGGCTAAGCTGCATCTGCGGCGTAAAATCATTATCGGCAATCATATCCAGCTTGCCTTTAATATACGGCGCCGCCAGCGGCCCGCCGTCCAGCGATTGCCATAAGTCTGCGGGAGTAAAGCCCAGTTTTGCCGCCAGCAACGCGCTTTCGGCGACGCCTTCCATCATCGTAACCAGCCAGGCATTCAATACCAGTTTCATTTTCTGGCTACTGCCCGCTTCAGTAAACCATTGCGTTTGGCGGGCAATCGCGGCAAAGACCGGCTCGGCGGCGGCGGCACGCTCACGGTTACCGCTGGCCAGCACCAGGATTTGCGCATTCTCGGCGGGTTTCCTGGTGCCCGAGACCGGCGCATCAAGATAGGTTAACGTGGGACATAGCGATTCGAGCAGGCCCACAGCTTCGCGGGTTTCTTCAACGCCAATGGTGCCCATCTGGCAAAAGACCGCCCCCTGCTGGCAAGCCGGGGCTATCTGGCGAATCAGATTTAGCGTGGCCTCGCCATCGGTCAGAACGGACAGAATCACCTCGGCGGACTGCACCGCCTGCTGCGGCGTCGCATGCTGAATGAGTCCGTCAGCCCGTAAATCATAACCGCGTTCAGCAGAGCGGTTCCAGCCGTGAACGGTAAAACCGCGTTTGAGCAGATTGCTGGCAAATGCATGCCCCATGGCGCCTAATCCAAGAACGGCGACAACCGGTAAGTTCATTACATCCTCTCCTGTTTAAAATGAATCTCGCGATGCCTGTTTTTTTGGCCACTTCCTGCAGGCCATTAATTCAGAAAAATACCATGATAAAGAACTCAAAAAACAGGCGGTATGGCGATTTCCGCAAAACAGATTT
>CABUCP010000664.1 GCA_902490055.1 uncultured Klebsiella sp.
AAATGACCAGCCGAAGCGGGTCATTGGCAAGGAAAGCTGACAGACGCCGCCTCAGGCGACATTTTTGGCAATTAAACGTTCCGGTAGCAGGAAGCTAAAGCGCGTTCCCTTACCCAGCGTACTTTCAATTTCCAGCCGGCTTTCATGGTGATTAACCGCATGTTTGACGATAGCCAGCCCCAGGCCGCTGCCGCCGGTTTGCCGGGAGCGGGCTTTATCGACGCGATAGAACCGTTCGGTCAGGCGCGGCAAATGCTCCGGCGCGATCCCCGGGCCGTTATCCTCCACGCTAAACAGCACGCCGTGCGGCGCGCGCTGCCAGCTGACGCGAATTTCAGTTCCGGCCGGCGTATGATTCACCGCGTTATACACCAGATTGGAAATCGCGCTACGCAGTTGCTCTTCGTTGCCCATCACCTTCAACGTTTCATCCACGCTAAAGTGCAGCGAATGCTTGCCCTGGCTGAGGGTCTGCGCCTCGCGTTCAACCACCCGCAGCATCATCGGGACGTCGATTTTATCATTCATCGCCTGTACCGGCGCGGCTTCAATACGCGACAGCGTCAGCAGCTGTTTGACCAATCCTTCCATCCGCTGCGTTTGTTCACGCATAGTGTGCAGCGCTTTCTCCCGCGTCGGTCCTTCCAGCACCTGCTCCTGCATCATCTCAAGATAGCCCTGCAGTACGGTAAGCGGCGTACGTAGTTCATGGCTGACGTTGGCGAAGAAGTTACGCCGCGCCCCTTCTAGCTGGTGCATTTGGGTAACATCGCGCGCCACCATCAGCCACTGCTTATCGCTGTAGCGCATGACGCGAATTTCCAGATGACGCGCGTTATTGAGCACCAGGTTCAGGGGCTTGGTGAAATCACGATTTTTCAGGTAGGTAGCGAATTCGGGGTAGCGCAGCAGGTTGAGGATATTCTGTCCGCTATCGTCCGGCCAGCGCAGATTGAGGATCTGCTGGGCGAGGCCGTTACACCAGAAAATTGCGCCCTCTTCAGTGGTCAGCACTACCGCATCGGGCAGCGATTCGGCCCCGCTGCGAAAGCGCTTGATCAGGCTACCGAGCTCACGACGACGCTTTTTATTACGCATCTGCATTTGATGCAGACCATACAGCAGCGGTTCCCAGCTGCCGCGTCCCGGCGGCGGAGTCATGCTGCGATCGACCCACAGCCACCATGACAGACGCAATAAATTCCAGAAATGCCATATTAACAGCCCGGTCACCGCCGCCAGTAAGAACCACGGCAGATGACCGAAAAACGCCCCAAGAATCAGGGCCGGGATACAACATAAGAAAAGCTCAAGCGCCAGCCTTTTCCATGACAGCCGTTCCAGCACGGGTCACACTCCTGTCAAAATTCAGAAACGGGCGGAGAAACGATATCCCGTGCCGCGAACCGTCTGTACCATCCGGTCGTGGCCACTGTGTTCCAGCGCTTTACGCAGGCGGCGGATATGCACATCCACCGTGCGGTCTTCAACATAAACGTTGGTTCCCCAAACGTGATTCAGCAGCTGTTCACGGCTGTATACGCGTTCCGGGTGGGTCATAAAGAAGTGTAATAATTTAAACTCGGTCGGCCCCATGTCCAGCGGACTTTCGCCGGTCATCACGCGATGCGAGGAAGGATCGAGACTCAGCCCCTGCATTTCAATCACTTCTTCTACCGCCATCGGCGAAATACGCCGCATCACCGCTTTAATCCGCGCCACCAGCTCCTTCGGCGAGAACGGCTTGGTGATGTAATCATCCGCGCCGGTTTCCAGACCGCGTACGCGATCCTCTTCTTCACCGCGCGCCGTCAGCATCACCACCGGAATATCACGGGTCATCGCTTCGCGCTTAAGCTGTTTAATAAACTGCAGCCCCGATCCGCCCGGCAACATCCAGTCGAGGAGAATCAAATCAGGCCAGGGTTCATTGAGTTGATTCACCGCACTGTCAAAATCTTCCGCCTCGACGGGCTGAAAGCCGTTTTGTTCCAGAACAAAG
>CABUCP010000665.1 GCA_902490055.1 uncultured Klebsiella sp.
GGATTAACCATGGCTCTCAGTTCTTCGGTAACCACCCGCTCAAAATTGCCGGATGTCGGCACCACAATATTTACCGTTATCGGCCAGCTCTCGGCGCAGCATAATGCGATTAACCTTTCTCAAGGGGCGCCTAACTTTGCCTGCGACCCGCAATTGGTTGCCGGGGTGACGCAGGCAATGGCCGCCGGGCATAACCAGTATGCGCCGATGACCGGGCTGCGAGCGTTAAAAGAGCGTATCGCGGAAAAAATCGCCGCGCTGTACGGCACGCAGTATGACGTCGACAGCGAAGTGCTGGTCACCGCCAGCGCCAGTCAAGGGATTTACTCGGCAATCGGCGGGCTGGTGCATCCCGGCGATGAGGTCATCTACTTCGAACCCTCTTTTGACAGCTATGCGCCGATTGTCCGTCTGCAAGGGGCAACGCCGGTAGCGATTAAACTTACCGTTCCCGATTTCGCCATTAACTGGGATGAGGTGCGCGCGGCAATTAACCCGCGGACGCGAATGATCATCATCAATACCCCGCATAATCCTAGCGGCCAGGTTCTTTCCGCCGACGATCTTAATCAACTGGCGGCGCTGACCTGCAATACCGATATCGTGGTTTTGTCCGACGAGGTGTACGAGCACGTAGTGTTCGACGGCGAGAAGCATCACGGTATGGCGACGCATCCGCAGCTGGCGGAGCGGAGCGTGATTATCTCCTCGTTCGGCAAAACCTACCACGTTACCGGCTGGCGCGTTGGCTATTGCGTAGCGCCCGCGGCGCTGATGGATGAGATCTGCAAAGTGCATCAATTCCTGATGTTCTCCGCCGATACGCCGATGCAGTACGCGTTTGCCGAACATATGCAGGATCCCAATTCATGGCTATCGCTGGCGCCTTTCTACCAGCAAAAACGTGACCTGCTCCAGCAACTGCTGCAGGACTCGCCGTTCCGCTTATTGCCGAGCGCCGGCTCTTTCTTCATGCTGGCGGACTATCGCCACTTCAGCGAAGAGAGCGACAGCGATATGGTTCAACGGCTCATTACCGAATACGGCGTCGCCACCATTCCGCTATCGGCGTTTTATACCGATGGTACTGATAACAAACTCATTCGGCTCTCTTTTGCTAAAGATGAAGCCACATTGCGAGCCGGCGCGCAGGCGCTGTGCCGCGTTAAGCCGCGCTAAGGAGCCAGACGATGAAAATAAAAGCCCTTACTCTTGCTTTGGGAATGCTGTGTACTTTTTCAACCTTCGCCGCCAGCGAATTACGCTACGGCGTCGAGGCGGAATATCCGCCGTTTGAAAGCCGTAATCCGGCGGGGGAGCTGCAGGGATTTGATATCGATCTTGGCAATGCTATCTGCCAGGCCGCTGAGCTGAAATGCAGTTGGGTCGAAACCTCTTTTGATGCGCTGATCCCCGGCCTGGTGGCGAAAAAGTTCGATGCGATTAACTCGGCAATGAATATTACCGAGCAGCGGCGCAAGAGTATCGATTTCACCCAACCGATTTACCGCATTCCTTCACAACTGGTGGGTAAGACGGATAGCGGGATGCAAGCGACGCCGGAAGGGTTGAAGGGGAAAACCATTGGCGTGCTGCAGGGGTCAATTCAGGAGACCTTCGCCAAAGAGCATTGGGAAAAACACGGCGTGACGGTCGTCTCCTACAAAGATCAGAATATGGCGTGGGCCGATCTGCTTAACGGCCGCATTGATGCCTCGCTGGTGATGTCCGCCGCCGGGCAGGCCGGGTTCCTCAGTAAGCCGCAGGGCAAAGGATTTGGCTTTATCGGCAAGCCGGTAGCCGACGACACGATTTTGGGCAGCGGTATCGGCTACGGCCTGCGTAAGGGCGATGAGGCGACGAAAAAACAGCTCGACGCGGCGATTGATAAAGTACGTGCTGACGGCACTATCACCCGTCTGGCGGCAAAATATTTCCCGGGGATTGACGTCAGCATGAAATAACCGTCGGTAAGCGGCTCTTTGCGTAGCAAAGAGC
>CABUCP010000666.1 GCA_902490055.1 uncultured Klebsiella sp.
TCCCGTAGCTCCACTTGTAGCCGGTGGTCAGGCCGACCACGGTCCAGGATGGCGCTTTGGCGGTGTTGGCGTCGTTGGCCATAATGTCACCCATATAGTGGATATCGCTGCCGGCGTACCAACCGCGTTCCGGTTGATAGCCGAAGGAGGCGTAGCCCATATTGCGGGCGATCCCCGGAATGCGATTGCCGTTGCAGTCAGAGGAGCCGCAGACGTTAGTGCGATAGGTAGCGTCGAGCCAGGTCCACGCCGCCTTTAATTTCCAACTCTCGCCAAACTGCTGATCGAGACCTAATTCCATTCCCTGACGGCGGGTCTTCCCGGCATTTTTGTAGCTGGTGCGGCCACCGCTGCTGCTATCAACAACTATTTCATTGTCGGTATCAGTCTGGAATAACGCGGCAGTGAACAGCCCGTTGCCGATTCGCGTTTTACTACCGATTTCCACCGTCTCGTTGGTCGATGGTTGCAGGCCAAAGTTCAACCCGCTCTGGTTGCCGGAACGATATGAGAGTTCATTGATGGTTGGCGTTTCGAAACCGCGGCCGGCTGAAAGGTAGACGTTCCAGGCATTCGTTACGGCATACTTTAATGAACCTGCCGGCAGCCATTTATGGTAGCTGGCATCGCCGCTATCGTCGCCGTTCCCTGGGGTGATGTAATAATCGTTGGAGTCAAACCACACCGAGCTGTAGCGCACGCCGGCATCAAGGGTGAGTTTTTCCGTCAACTGCCACTGGGTCTGCAGGTAGGGGTCGAGGTTCCACATCAGATTACGTTCATTACGCCGCAGATCGCCTTGTTCGCCAAACTGCGGCGCGCCGTTAACCATCACATAGTTTTCATAGCCTTTACGTCGCTCGCTCAAATTTTCGTAATCAAGACCGGTGGTAAAGGTGACCGGAACCAGCAGTTCGCCGCGGTGAGTCCAACGGGTATCGATGCCCTGATAATGACGAGTCAGATCGATAACACCGCCGGAATGAGCAGGGTTCTTTTGCGGGGCTATCGGGATGGACTGATATTGCGTGGTTTCACGCTCGCCGGCATACATCATCACGCTGAGATCGTCTTGCTGGCTCAACTGGCGTTCGTAGCGTAATCCGGCCTGGGTTTGTTTTACCGTTTTGCGGGTGTTGTACTGATCGCCGCGCGGCGACTGGCGCGGATTATTCTGCCATTCGTCGTAGCTTAATCCGCCCGGATCGTTAGCTTTGATATCCACGCTATTGAACAGTAAAGTTAATTTACTGACGTCGTTAATCCGCACGCCCAGCTTCGCGTTAGCGAGATTTTTACGTGCGCCGCTGTGGTCGCGAGAGCCATGGGTGGTGAAGCGATTGGTCGACACGGTGTAGTCAACATCACCGGCCTGGCTGCCGTCGCCGACGGCGCCGGTGGCTTTGAGCCCATAGTGCCAGGTGCCAAAGCTACCGTAGTAGCTACTGGCCTCAATGGTTGGCGGTTGGCTGCCGGTTTGGGTGTTGACGTTAATCACGCCGCCGGAGGAGTTACCGTATAGCGCCGAAAAGGGGCCACGTAATACTTCAAGACTGTCGATGCTGCCGATATCGATATTCGACGTCTGACCTTGACCATCAGGCATGGTGGCCGGAATGCCGTCGACGTAGAGGCGCAAGCCGCGCACGCCGTAGGTAGAACGAGAGCCGAAGCCACGGATCGATAACTGCAAATCCTGCGCGTAGTTCTGGCGGTTCTGCACCTGTAGACCGGGTACCGCGCCGAGTGATTCAGAAAGGTTAATACGCGGCGCCGCCTGGCGCATTTCATCGCCGTTCACCACGCTGACGGCGGCAGGCGTATCCAGTTCGGAAACCGTGGTCGGCGATGCGGTCACCACCATGGTTTGTTCTTCATTGCTGCTGGCCTGCGCGCTGGCGACAAAGGGGAGGAGTAAAGCGGGAAGCGCAACCGTGCGCACAACAACAATTTTCATCAAAGCGACTCGCAAAAGGGGACGTACCAAATGGAACA
>CABUCP010000667.1 GCA_902490055.1 uncultured Klebsiella sp.
GTTGAGGTTCGCTATGTCTGACGACATGTCTTTGGGTTCGCCTTCGTCAGCAGGCGAACACGGTGTACTACGTTCCATGCAGGAGGTTGCGATGAGCTCCCAGGAAGCCAGCAAAATGCTACGTACTTACAATATTGCCTGGTGGGGTAATAACTATTACGACGTTAACGAACTGGGCCATATTAGCGTTTGCCCGGATCCTGACGTCCCGGAAGCGCGCGTCGACCTGGCAGAATTGGTCAAAGCGCGCGAAGCCCAGGGACAACGCCTGCCGGCGCTGTTCTGCTTCCCGCAGATCCTGCAACATCGTCTGCGCTCGATTAACGCCGCGTTTAAACGCGCGCGCGAGTCCTACGGCTACAATGGCGACTATTTCCTGGTTTACCCGATCAAAGTTAACCAGCACCGTCGCGTGATTGAATCATTGATCCACTCCGGCGAACCGCTGGGGCTGGAAGCGGGTTCGAAAGCCGAACTGATGGCGGTACTGGCGCACGCGGGAATGACCCGCAGCGTCATCGTCTGCAATGGCTATAAAGACCGTGAATATATCCGTCTGGCGCTGGTGGGCGAGAAGATGGGCCATAAGGTCTATCTGGTCATCGAGAAGATGTCGGAAATCGCTATCGTGCTGGAAGAAGCCGCACGTCTGAACGTGGTGCCGCGCCTTGGCGTGCGTGCGCGTCTGGCTTCGCAGGGCTCCGGTAAATGGCAATCCTCCGGCGGCGAAAAATCCAAGTTCGGCCTCGCGGCGACGCAGGTACTGCAACTGGTCGAGATTTTGCGCGCCGCAGGGCATCTGGAGAGCCTGCAGCTGCTGCACTTCCACCTGGGATCGCAGATGGCCAACATTCGCGATATCGCTACCGGCGTGCGTGAATCAGCGCGTTTCTACGTCGAGCTGCATAAGCTGGGCGTCAATATTCAGTGCTTTGACGTCGGCGGCGGTTTGGGCGTGGACTACGAAGGAACCCGTTCACAGTCGGACTGCTCGGTAAACTACGGCCTGAATGAATATGCCAACAACATCATTTGGGCGATTGGCGATGCCTGCGAAGAGAACGGCCTGCCGCACCCGACGGTGATCACCGAATCCGGCCGCGCGGTGACCGCGCACCATACCGTGCTGGTTTCCAACATCATCGGCGTTGAGCGTAACGAATACACCGAGGCGACTCCACCGGCAGAAGACGCCGCGCGCCCGCTGCAGAGCATGTGGGAAACCTGGCTTGAGATGCACGAAACCGGCAACCGCCGCTCGCTGCGCGAATGGCTGCACGACAGCCAGATGGACCTGCACGATATTCATATCGGTTATTCTTCCGGTACGTTCAATCTGCAGGAGCGCGCGTGGGCAGAACAGCTGTATCTGAACATGTGTCATGAAGTGCAGAAGCAGCTCGATCCGAGCAACCGCGCGCATCGTCCGATTATCGATGAGCTGCAGGAACGTATGGCGGATAAAATCTACGTCAACTTCTCGCTGTTCCAGTCGATGCCGGATGCCTGGGGTATCGATCAGCTGTTCCCGGTGATGCCGCTGGAAGGGCTGAACAAGTCGCCGGAACGCCGCGCGGTGCTGCTGGATATCACCTGCGACTCCGATGGCGCGATCGATCATTACGTCGATGGCGACGGTATCGCCACCACCATGCCGATGCCGGAATACGACCCGGAGAACCCGCCGATGCTGGGCTTCTTTATGGTTGGCGCTTATCAGGAGATCCTCGGCAACATGCACAACCTGTTCGGCGACACCGAAGCGGTAGACGTCTTCGTCTTCCCTGACGGTAGCGTTGAGGTTGAACTGTCCGATGAGGGCGACACCGTGGCGGATATGCTGCAGTACGTGCAGCTGGATCCAAATACGCTGCTGACTCAGTTCCGCGATCAGGTGAAAAATACCGGTCTCGACGCCGAGCTGCAGCAGCAGTTCCTCGAAGAGTTTGAAGCGGGGCTGTACGGATATACTTATCTGGAAGACGAGT
>CABUCP010000668.1 GCA_902490055.1 uncultured Klebsiella sp.
ATTTAATCCATAGCTATGATTTATTTATTTGCTCATTTTTCAGATAGTTGGAAAAATCTCCCGGGGTGACGTCACCCCGGGAGATTGAGCGTTTAGCTCAGTTGAGCATTAATCTCGACAATCTCCTTGCGCCACTGGGCCTGTAGCTGCGGTTTTTGATGTTTCGGTTTCCGCGCCAAATCGTCAGCCAGCCGCTGTTCCAGCGCGATCAACCGTTCTAACAGTTCATCGTGGTTTTCGCCGGGTGATGGCGCCGGGAGCGACGTTTGCTCGACGACGCCAGGAGCGCGCTCATCTCCACGCAGGCGAGAGTACACCTCATCAGCGTCATGCCATTCGCTTAACCCATTGTCATCAATCAACCAGAAGCGGTTGCAGCTTTGACTTATTAGCTGTCGGTCGTGGCTAACCAGCAACAGGCCGCCGGGGTAATCCCGCAGCGTGGCCGCCAGCGCCTCTTTACCCTCCATATCCAGATGGTTGGTGGGTTCATCGAGCAGTAGCAGGCTGTAGCGTGCTAACGATAGGCCGACAAACAGCAGTCGCGAGCGTTCACCGCCGCTCAAGGTACTGACCTTTTGTCCGTGACGCGCCCAGCCAAATCCGGCGGAAATCAACGCCCGTTTTCGCGTTTCCGCTGAGGGCTCGAACGACTCCAGCGCCTCCAGCAAACCGGCATCGTCGGCTAGCTGATGCAGCGTCTGGTCGTAGTAACCCGGATGCAAACGTGGATGCAGGCGCAGGCCGGCATCGGCAGCCGGCTGATGAAACTGACGCCACAGTAGGCGCAGTAGTGAAGATTTTCCACCGCCGTTTCGTCCCATAATCGCCACCCGGTCGCCGCTTCGCAACCGCGCCAGCCCGGTAGTGAAAAGGGGAGAGAGACCCGGCGCCGGTGGGACCGGCAGGTTTTCCATTTCCAGCAGGCGATCGGCGCGAACCGTATCGCCGTGCACTTCCAGCCGCCAGGGCGCGCCAGCGGTGAGCTCCGTCTGTTCGTCCTTCAGGCGCGAAACCTGCTTTTCCATCTGCTTGGCTTTACGCGAGAGATCTTCGTTGTCGTACACCCGCCCCCAGATAGCCAATCGTTTAGCGCTGGCGGCCACGCGATCGATCTCTTTTTGTTCAGCTTTGTGGCGTAGGGCATCGCTTTCATCCTGCTCCTGCAGCGCCTGACGCGCAGCGCTGCAGGGGAGTGAGAACGCGTGCAGGGTTCTGTCGCGCAGGATCCAACTGGTATTAGTTACAGCATCCAGTAAAAGATTATCGTGCGACACTACGATGAAGCTCCCCTGCCAGGTACGCAAGAAGCTTTCCAGCCACAACAGGGTCGGCAGATCGAGATGGTTGCCGGGCTCATCGAGCAGCAATAAATCGGGCTGCTGGATCAACGCGCGGGCCAGCAACAGCCGGGTATGTTGCCCGCCGCTAAGGGTAGAGGCCTGCTGTTGGCTTTGTGACTCGGTAAACCCCATTTCCGCCAGCAGTCGCTCTGCTTGCCAACGCAGAGACTGCCGTTCGTCGATGGGAAGTTTCTCCAGTACCACCTGCAATAACGGCTGGTCGAGTAACGCATCCGCAAGATGCTGTTCCACTCGCGCCATCAGGCAGTGGTTTGCCAGCGATACGCTGCCGGAAGTTGGCGACAGGGTACCGTCCAGCACCTGCAGTAGGGTGCTTTTGCCGCAGCCGTTGTAGCCAATCAGGCCGATGCGGTCGCCTTTCTTGAGGGTAAAGGAGAGGTCGTTGAACAACGGTCCGAAGGCCGTATCAACATGCAGAGATTGTGCGCTTAATAGTGTGCTCATTGTGAACTTACTCAAGAGTTACAGGCATGAGAATGCCTCGTCAAACATCGCTGACGATAACCCGGTAAGCCCGAGGAAGGGATTTAGTCGTTGGCTTCTTCGCTCAAGCTAAAGTTATCGCAGCACGATACCGATAACGCTTGAGCTGGTGCGATCGCCAAATGTATGTGAAACATTGA
>CABUCP010000669.1 GCA_902490055.1 uncultured Klebsiella sp.
ATGACGATAACAGCTACCACCTGAAAGGCATGTGGGTTGATAACGAATGGATGCTGCTGACCGGCAACAACCTCAACCCGCGCGCCTGGCGTCTCGATTTAGAAAATGCCGTGCTTATCCACGATCCTAAGCATCAGCTGCGTGAAATGCGGGAAAAGGAGCTGAAGCTTATCCGTACGCATACGACGGTG
Organism: uncultured Klebsiella sp.; assembly: GCA_902490055.1. Classification (GTDB taxonomy): domain Bacteria; phylum Pseudomonadota; class Gammaproteobacteria; order Enterobacterales; family Enterobacteriaceae; genus Klebsiella. Next base: position 192 of record CABUCP010000669.1, read on the forward strand.
GTAAAGCACTATCGCGATCTACAAAGCATCGCCGAGTATCCGGTAAAGGTGAAAAAACTGATACGTCGCCTGCGGCGCATCCGCATCGACCGCCTCATCAGCCGCATTCTCTAAGATCAACGCCCCGTAATACGGGGCTTTTTTTCAGGAAGAATTATGCGCTACTTCGTGATTATCGCCCCTTTACTACTTAGCGGCTGCAGCCATATGGCCAATGATGCCTGGAGCGGCCAGGACAAAGCCCAGCACTTTCTCGCCTCGGCGATGCTTTCCGCCGCCGGCAATGAATACGCCCAACACCAAGGTTACAGCCACGACCGCAGCGCCGCGATCGGCCTGATGTTTTCCGTCAGTCTGGGGGCATCAAAAGAGTTATGGGACAGCCGCCCGGCGGGAAGCGGCTGGAGCTGGAAAGATTTTGCCTGGGATGTCGCCGGCGCCACTACCGGCTATGCGGTGTGGCAGCTGGCGCATCAATAAGGCTACAACCGCAGGCCCTTCCCCTTACCGTGCAGCATCAGGGAGACCAGGAAGGCAATCGCCGCCATCACCGTCACATACCAGTAGAAGGCATGTTCAATACCTGCGGATTTGAGCGACAGCGCGACATATTCCGCCGAACCGCCGAACAGCGCGTTCGCTACCGCATACGACAAGCCCACGCCCAGCGCGCGAACCTGTGCCGGGAACATTTCCGCCTTCAGGATGCCGCTGATAGAAGTGTAGAAACTGACAATCAGCAATGCGCAAATTACCAGAGCAAAGGCCGCATACGGCGAGCTGACATTTTGCAGCGCGCTAAGGATCGGTACGGTGAACAGCGTCGCCAGTACGCCGAAGCACAGCATTGAAGTACGGCGGCCAACTTTATCAGAGAATGCGCCAAACAGCGGCTGTACCAGCATGTAAACAAAAAGCGCCGCCGTCATGATCATGCTAGCGGTGCTGGCCGTCATCCCCGCGGTATTGACCAGATATTTTTGCATGTAGGTAGTGAAGGTATAGAAAGTCAGCGAACCAGCGGCAGTAAAGCCCAACACCATGACGAAAGCGCGGCGATTACGCCACAGACCTTTAAACGAACCAGCCTCTTTTAGCGCGCGGGTCTCCTGCTTCGAGGTTTCATCCAACTGACGACGCAGCCACAGCGCGACGATTGCCAGTACCGCGCCCAGCGCAAAAGGAATACGCCATCCCCAGGCATGCAGATCTTCATCGCTCAGGACTTGCTGTAGCGCAACTACAACCAGCACCGCCAGCAGCTGACCGCCGATTAAAGTGACGTACTGGAAAGAGGCGTAGAAACCTTTCTTTCCTTCAACCGCCACTTCGCTCATGTAGGTCGCGCTGGTGCCATATTCTCCGCCAACAGAAAGCCCCTGGAACAGACGAGCCAGCAGTAGCAGCGCCGGCGCCCAAGTGCCGATAGTGGCATATCCCGGCAGACAAGCAATTACCAGCGAGCCGAAGCACATCATGCACACCGAAATCAGCATAGAGGCTTTACGCCCGCGGCGGTCGGCAATACGTCCAAACAGCCATCCACCGATGGGGCGCATCAGAAAGCCGGCGGCAAAGACTCCAGCGGTTTGTAACAATTGGGTAGTGGTATTACCCGAGGGGAAGAAGATATGCGCAAAATAGAGAGAGCAAAATGAATAAACGTAGAAATCAAACCATTCCACCAGGTTCCCTGAAGATGCGCCAACAATTGCCCATATACGACGCCGGGTATCCCCCTGCTCCAGGGTGCCCTGCTCGTTAATGCTACTTTCTGTCATTGT
>CABUCP010000670.1 GCA_902490055.1 uncultured Klebsiella sp.
TTCCACAACCCATGGAGTAAAACGCCCGCAAAAGCGGGCGCTGGAAAGTGGCGATAGTCTACCGGGTTCGCAATGAATTACTACTGCCAGTTGTTACAACCAGTTATTCACTTATTGCTTCACGCCACAGCTTATCGACGATACGCTGGGCCAGCAGCGCCTGCTCACCTGCGGTTTCAGGAACCGTCTGATTTTGCACGCATTCAATGAAATGGCGCGCGCAGCCGTCAAATCCGCGTTGCTCAAGCGTCGTTTGCCAACCGGGCGCCGGGCGCTGCAGAATGCCGCTGCCCCGCTCCTCGCGCCACTCGCGCATATCGCTCACCTCATACAGCCCGCCATCGGTTACCGCCTGCAGCCATTCACGCTGGCTACCGGCGCGGCGGTGCATACTGGTGGTTATCTGCAATTGCGCCGAGCTGAAGTGGTGTTCAGCATAGAGCATTTCCCCCTGCGCGGTGGTTTGCAACACGCCGCCATCAAGACGTGCTTTATCACCCGCCAGCCATAGCGCGGTATCGACGACATGCAAATAATCATCCAGCAAGGTAAATCGCAGATCGTTACCCACGCTATCGCTACGGTGCTTATCCATTCGCAACGACGCCGCATCATTCAGATGCGCTTTCAGTTCACGGTACAGCGGCGCAAAGCGGCGGTTGAAGCCAACCATTAACGTCAGACGGCGACGAGCCGCCAGCTCAACCAGCGACTCAGCCTCGCTGAGTTTGTCCGCCAGCGGCTTATCAACGCAAACATGAACTCCGGCCTTCAGCAGATGATGAACCACTTCATAATGTGAAGCCGTAGAGGTATGTACAAACACCGCATCGCATTGCGCCGCCAGCGCATCCAGCGACTCGGCGTAAGGAACACGCCAACTCTCGCAGATTCGCAACGCTTTCTCTCTGCCCGGCGACCAGGCCGCCTGCAGCGTCCAGCCATCGGCGGCGGCAAGCACCGGCAGCCAGGCTTTTTGCGCGATGCCCCCTAATCCGACCACGCCTACGCGTAATTTCGCCGTCACGGTTACTCTCCTAAATGCGCCAGTAATGAATCAAGACGGACTTTCAGCTCGGCAACTTCATCTTCCAGCGCTTCAACCCGCGCCTGCAGATCGTCATTCGGCGGCGAAACGGCTTCCACCGCGGTGATCAGTGAATCCATATCGTCGCAGAACAAATGCATATAGCGGCTTTCGCGTTTACCCGGCTCACGCGGCAAACGGGCGACATACGGGCCGTCTTCGCGATTAGCCAAATTTTCAAGGGTGTTTTCCACCTCGGCCATATCGCGGAATTCATACATCCGCTGCGCGCGGCTGCGAAGCTCGCCTGGCGTTTGCGCGCCGCGCAGCAGCAGGGTCGTGACGATGGCGACTTCGGCCGCCGTCAGTTTGAGATCGCCAAATTCAGAATTGCAGAAACGTTGTTCATATTTGGTGACCCGGTTGCCAAAACCGCTGACCGTACGCAGGTAATGACGCTTAACCAGCTCATCCAGTAGATCCTGTACATCGCTTTCGGCCAGCGACATCACCGGCTCGCGATTGGTTTTCTGGTTGCAGGCGGTGACGACTGCATTCACCGATAACGGGTATTGTTCAGGCGTAGTAACCTGCTTTTCCAGCAGGCAGCCAATGACGCGCGCTTCATGCGCAGTTAACTGATATTTCATGTTGTCTCCTTAGCGACCCGGGGTCCAATCTGAGGCCGTCAACGCCGTCAATACGTGGTCACGCCATTGGCCATCGATGAGCAGATAGTCCTTCGCGTAACCCTCTTTTTCAAATCCCAGCCGCGCCAGCAGGTCGCCGCTGCGGGTTATGTGGCATATAATTGGCCATGATGCGGTGAATATGTTGCGTACGCTGCATGTAGCGAATCGCTGCGGTCAACGCTTCATACATCAGCCCCTGCCCTTGCCACTTTTCACCAATGGAGTAGCCAAGATAACAGGCATGGAAAGAACC
>CABUCP010000671.1 GCA_902490055.1 uncultured Klebsiella sp.
ATTCAGCTGATCGATAACGATATTCCAGCCTTCAAAAAATCCCATCTTTTCATGCTGTTCTCGGGTTTCATCATCTGCATGCAGTACGGTTGCGGTATAGCGGCAACCGCCGTTTTCATCGGCAAAAGTAATAATGGCGGTCATGGCAAAGGGCGATACGGCTGGGCGATAGCCTGCGTTCAGCATCGAGGTCATCACTAATTTTTGTTGCGGGACGACCTCAAGAAAACAGCCGGGGTTATCGCTACGCTCACCGTCGGGGCCGTGCATCACGGTATGAAAAGCCCCGCCGGGGCGTAAATCAAAGGCCAGCACGTCAGTGTACCAGGGCTTGGGACACCACCAGGTTTGGAGTAATGCCGGATCGGCCCATGCGCGCCAGAGGGCTGAAACGGGGGCGCTAAGTAGACGACTGATAACAAGATCGCGAGAATCGATTGCGCTGCGGGACATGCTACGACTCCTCAAGAAAAGGGGAGCCGGCCCGCTGCGCGGACCGACTGTCAGGCTTCGTAGTAATTATAGATGCCCGCGGCCATTACCAGCTGTGAGGCGACTTCATAGGCTTTTTCGCGGCTGACCAGCAGGTCAATCATTTTGAGGGCGAAATCAATCGATGTCCCAGGCCCCTGGCTGGTCAACAGATTTACCCTAGGATCCCAGACGACGCGTTTGTCCTGCCACTGATCGGCTGGAATATGCTCTTTCAGCGCCGGGAAGCCGGTAATGTTGCCGATAGGGAACAGATTATGTGGTACCAGCACGGTTGCCGGCGCGGCGCAGATGGCCGCTACGATGCGCCCGGATAAATGAAACTGCCTCACGGTCTCAACCAGCAGCGGGCTGTCGCGGAAGCACTCCGCGCCTTTAATGCCGCCAGGTAATACGATCATATCAAAATCGCCATCAGCGACTTCGACCAGCGGCGCATCCGCAAGCAGCTTCACGCCGCGCGAGCAGATAATGGTCAGATTGCCATCGCCGGCGACGCTGGCGGTAGTCACCTTCACGCCGCCGCGGGCTAATAAATCGATAGTGGTGACCGCTTCGGTCTCTTCGCTACCAGGGGCGAGGCAAATCAGTGCCGACGCGCTCATAACTACTCTCCTTTCGCTTTACCTGTTCAAATAAACGGGCATTTTCCGGTACTGACAGACCGTGGGCTCGGGCGCGGTTAAGCAGAAAACCGGTGATATAGTCGATTTCCGTATGCCGCTGCGCGCAGATGTCCTGCAACATCGATGATATATTTTCTGCAGTACTTTCAATAACCTGATTGACATACAATAACAGGTTTTCCGCAGACGTATGAATACCTTCACGCGCCATCACCGCTGCGACTTCCTGGCAAATGACGTTGATCTCCAGTGGATAATCACTTAAATCGCCGTTTCTACACTCTTTCAACGCGGTCAACGGGTTAATCACACAGTTGACGGCAAGCTTACTCCACAGCGCCGGGTGAATGTTGTCGTGCCAGGCGATATCCGGAAGAACACTTTGCAAGACGTCGGCCAGGTAGCTGTAATCATCGGGGTAGCTTTTGGCCGGCCCGATATGCGTGGTGCCCTGTGCGACGTGAATGATGACGTTACCATCACGGCGGGCGGCGTGCGTAGTGGACGCCAGCAGCAGCGGCTGCTTAACCCCTCTTAATTCATCAAGGGTGCCCATGCCGTTATGGATAAGCAAAATCGGCGCTGAGGCCGGTAAAATAGCCGCCAGGTTTCTTACTGCCTGCGAAACCTGCCACGCCTTTAGCGTCACCAGCAGCAGATCGCTGGTGGCGAGAAAGTCAGGATCGTTGGCGGTCATTGATTCGTTGAAGGTACTGCCGTCAGTCTCAATGAGATTAACACTACAAAATGGTTGAGGGACGCGTAACCAGCCCTGGACGTCATGTCCTTTTTTACACAGCGCGGTTAACCACAGTTGTCCCAGTGCACCGCATCCCAGTACGGTTACTTTCAT
>CABUCP010000672.1 GCA_902490055.1 uncultured Klebsiella sp.
GCGCGGGGGAGACCGTTAAAATAACCCTGACCGTTTATCCGGCCACTGGCAGCTTAAGGACGCCCTCTACGTAGGGAGAGGGCGCTCTTAATATCAAGATTCGAGCAGCTTTGCCCACGCTTCCACCCACGGGTTGGAAACGCTTTCCGGTTCTGGATCTTCGCTGGCGTCGATCGTTAACATATCGCCGATCCGCCGCGCGCCCTGTTCCTGCAACAGCGCATCGAAGGTCTTGCCGCCGCCGCAGAAATTCGCGTAGGTGCTATCGCCAAGCGCGATAATGCCGTAGCGCAGATGCGGCTGGTACATATCTTTAATACCTTCATACAGCGGAACGATACTGTCTGGCAGATCGCCCTGGCCGGTGGTTGAGGTGACGACCAGTACATATTTACCGGTATAAGATTCCCAGTCTTTTACTTCCGGGTCTTCAAATACCGTGGCTTTATGCCCAAGCCCGCTGAGAATGGCTTCCGCCTCTTCGGCGACCAACAGCGAGTTTCCGTACATCGTGCCGACAAAAATTCCGACTTCTGCCATCGTGACTATCTCCCTGGATTATCCGCAATACTCTCATCCTGACCGCAGTCGTCGGCAAACTCAACCCTTTCATTTAGCGGGAGAAGCCCGCGCCAGCCAAACTGCGACAGCGCGCGCATCCAGACATCGTCGAGGCCCGCGCGGATCGTCAGCGGCTCGCCGGTAAAGGGATGCGTCAACGACAATTGGCTGGCATGCAGCATTAGACGATCGCAGCCAAAATGTTCAGCGGCGCTACGGTTCTGACGTAAATCGCCGTGCTTACTGTCGCCGAGGATGGGATGGCGCAGGTGGGCCAAATGGCGACGCAACTGATGTTTACGACCGGTTTTCGGCTCCAGCTCCACCAGCCCATAGCGCGTGGTGGGATAGCGCCCGGTGGCGACCGGCATTTCCACCGTCGCCAGGCCGCGATAGTGGGTGACCGCCGGCTGCGGGCCTTTATCTTCACGGGCAAATTTGTCGGCTATCTTATCCAGTTCTTCCACCAGCGGGTAATCCAGCACCGCTTCTTCATTCAGCCACCCGCGAACGATGGCGTGATAGCGCTTTTGCATCTGATGTTGTTCAAACTGCTGCGCCAGCAGCCTGCCTGCTTCGCTCGACAAGCCCATCAGCAGCACGCCGGAGGTTGGCCTGTCCAGACGATGGGCGGTGAAGACGTGCTGGCCGATCTGGTCGCGCACGGTTTGCATCACCACCACTTTTTCGTCGCGGTCCAGCCAGCTGCGGTGCACCAGCCATCCGGAAGGTTTGTTCACCGCTACCAGCCACTGGTCCTGGTAAATAATCTCCAGCATCAGGCGTCGTCGCTCGCAAACAGCGCATCAAGTAGCAGTAGTTCGGCCAGGACCGGCTCGCGCGCCGGATGGGCCGTATCCAGCGCCATCTCGTAATAAGGGGCGACGGCAAAGTTCTGCGGCAGCGGCATGCCGCTGGCGATCAACTGATGCATCCGCGGCAACAGCACCCATTGCAGCCATTCCAGCGGCTCGAGCGTATCCAGACAGAACGGCTGCTCGCTTGCAAAGGCGCTGCTATCCGGCGCATTTTCCTGCCAGTGGTTTGTTTCGCGCAGCAGCGCTTCAATGGCGTGCAGACGCTCGCGCACGCTATCGTGAAGAGTCATGGGGAAACCTCGATGAGTTGTAAACCGGGCGCAGGATAGCAAATCCGCGAGAGAAATAAAAAAAGGGAGCACTGTATAAACAGTGCTCCCGGTTCGTTTTGCAGCATTCCAGCTACATTGGTGCTCCCTGCTCGTCCTTGAAAACTTTTCCTGAGGTCTCCTGACCAAGTTCATCCATAAACTAGCGCATCCTGCTTTCACACCACCCCGATGTGAAATAACTTATCCCTAAGCGTGTCCCGATCTTCCTGATCCACCGTTCATCCTGAGCGGCTCTCGTTCTCCATCCTGGAGGTGTCCA
>CABUCP010000673.1 GCA_902490055.1 uncultured Klebsiella sp.
TTCCAGCACACATCGCCTGAAAGACTAGTCAGGATGATGGTGATGATGGTGGTTTTTAAATTGAACGCTGTTCATAAAATTCTCTTTGAATGACTATGCATTTGATGTCTTTTAACCTAAACCAGTTGCGGCGCATAAAGCAAGTCCTTTTTTCCATCATTAATTCATTTCATATTCGCCGAACAAATTGTCAGTTCCCGCAGGCTGGCGTAGCCTAGTATCAGCACAGCGAATGAGTCAGGAGCCAGGGTATGAAAAAGGTCGCGATTGTCGGTTTAGGATGGCTGGGCATGCCGCTTGCGCTGTCATTACGAGCGCGTGGGTGGCAGGTCACCGGCAGCAAAACGACGCAGGACGGCGTGGAGGCGGCGCGGATGTGCGGCATTGAAAGTTATCCGCTGCGTCTCGAACCGCAGTTGGAGTGCGATGCCGAAGACCTCGAGGCGTTGATGAACGTCGATGCGCTGGTGATTACGTTACCCGCGCGGCGCACCGGCCCGGGAGAGGATTTTTATTTACAGGCGGTGCAGGAGATTGTCGATACCGCGCTGGCCCGCCATATCCCGCGCATCATCTTTACCAGTTCGACATCGGTGTATGGCAATACGGAAGGAACGCTGAAAGAGAGCGCGCGGCGCGATCCGCAGACCGCTAGTGGTCGAGTGTTGAAAGAGTTGGAGGACTGGCTGCACGCGCTGCCGGGAACGTCGGTGGATATTTTACGCCTCGCCGGGCTGGTGGGGCCATCTCGTCACCCGGGGCGTTTCTTTGCCGGTAAATCGGCGCCGGACGGTCAGCACGGGGTCAATCTGGTGCATCTGCAGGATGTCATTGCCGCGATCGAGCTGTTGCTTCAGGCTCCGAAAGGTGGACACATCTATAATATATGTGCGCCTCAGCATCCTGCGCGCGGCGTCTTTTATCCGCAGATGGCCCGTGAGCTTGGGCTGCCGTTACCGGTATTTGCCGATAACCCGGAAGGCGGGAAGGGCAAAATTATTGATGGCAACCGGATCTGCTATGAACTTGGTTTTGAATATCAGTACCCTGACCCGCTGGTGATGCCGATGGAATAACCGCCAGCAGGCGATCGCGTACCGTAAGGGGGGGGGCGATGAAACCACTGCTGGATGTCCTCGTTATCCTTGATGCCTTAGAAAAAGAGGGGAGCTTTGCCGCCGCATCGGCAAAGCTCTATAAAACGCCCTCGGCGCTGAGCTATACCATTCATAAGCTGGAAAGCGACCTTAATATTCAACTGCTGGACCGCAGCGGTCATCGGGCGCGCTTTACCCGCACCGGGCAGATGTTGCTGGAAAAAGGGCGGGAGGTGCTACATACCGCGCGCGAACTTGAGCAGCAGGCCATCAGGCTGCATCAGGGGTGGGAAAACGCTCTGACCATCAGTATTGATAGCACTTTTCCTTTTTCGCTCCTGTCTTCGCTGATTGAACAATTTTGCCAACAGCACAGCGCGACGCGTTTGCAGTTTTCCCGCGCGGGCGGCTGGGAGGCATTAGCGGCGGGTGAGGCCGATATGGTGTTGGGGGTGATAAATGAACCGCCAGCGCTGGCGGGCTACGGCTATAGCCTGCTCGGAGAACTGGAACAGTGCTTTGTGGTGGCGGCGCAGCATCCACTGGCGCAGGCGAAAGAGCCGTTAAGCTGGCGAACGCTTAGGCGGCACCGGGCGGTGATCGACAGTGACGGCTGGCCGCACGGCGAGAAGCAATCATGTCTGGCGGTTTTTGATACCGCCAGCCTACTGGCGCTTGCCTGCGCCGGGTTGGGCTGGGCCTATCTGCCGCGTTACCTGGCGGCTCCCTGGCTGGAAAATGGCCTGTTGGTGGAGAAACTGGTGGCTATGCATTTACCGGTGCATCGGGCATGGATTGGCTGGAATGAAGACGTTTTTGGGTTGGCCGGGCAGTGGTGGTTACAGGCGATATTAGCAAATAGTGCTATTC